>JBOFFO010000470.1:0-4807 GCA_051648665.1 Beijerinckiaceae bacterium
TTCCCGCCGCATCCCGTTGCGCCAGCACCGCATTGCCGAGATTGATGGCGGCGCGCAGCGTGCCGGTTGGCGCAAGCGCAGCTGCGATGGCCGCTAAATCGGCTGTAACCTTGCTCATGGGGCTTTCCCTGTCTGCACAGCCGATTTTTCCGCTGCGGCGCTGTTGAGATGACTGTCAAGCCGCGTGGCCGCGCCGGCAATATCTCCGGACTGCAACGCCGCGATAATCGCAAGATGCTCGGAGCATACGCGCTGCAAGCGGTTGCGATCCTGCTGGAGGTCGTACTCCATGAGCCGGCGTAACTGGTTCGCACGCACCAGCGCTTGCACCAGAAAGCGGTTTCTACCCATTTCAGCCAGGGTTTCGTGGAAGCGGGCATTGACTTCAAACAGCTCGGCCTGGGTCATGGTGCGGTATCCGCTGTCCCGTACGGTGCGCTGTTGCTGTTCAAGCTGCGCAAGCTTGACGGGATCAACGCGAAATTCCGGCGCACGCATGGCCGCCAGTTCCAGCAACTGGCGAAAGCGATGATTTTCCTGATAGGCGTCGAGTGTGTCGATCAAAGGCAGGAACGCCCAGCCGCGTCCGGGCCGCCGCTCGATCCAGCCTTCCGCCGCGATACGCGCCAGGACGAGATGCAATTGCGCGCGTGACACATCATAGCGGCGCATCAATTCGTTTTCGCTGATTGCATCCGGCAGGCTGCGCGCCAGCCTGTCTCTGGCTATCGAGAGATAGGTTTTGTCCTTGCCGTTGCCATCATCGCCCGCCGCAGTTGCATGATCGGCCGCAGGCAGTTGCTTCAGGAAAAAACCACGATTGGGCCGTTTTTCCAAAACCCCGCTGGTTTCCAGCCATGCCATCGCCGCGCGGATGGGCGTGCGCGAGGTGCCGAGCACTGGCAACAGGGAATCTTCCGTCAGATGATGGCCGGCCTGCCAGCCAGACAAGCGGGCATGCGAAATGATCTGGCCCGCGAGTCTTGATTGCAGCGTGGTTGGTTGCGGCATGGTCAGCGCTCAGCCGGACGCCGGCACCGCGACTTCGCCCTGCATCAGGCGGCGCGCGGTGCGGAATAACAGGGCAGAATCCGCCGTCCAGCGGTCGCCCTCCTGCCGCACCACGGCGCCAACGGAAATAAGTCCGGACGGGTTGGCGACGCGCACTTCACCGGCTGCGCTGGCAGGCCGCGAGAGCTGGTTGGGAATTGAACCGGGAATTTGCGTGGCAACACCGAGATTCAATCCGCCTGTGCCGGGAATGGCGCGGTGGACGCGGCCCATCGAAATCATGCGCGTGGCAATATCGAACTGCATGGCGTCGCAGGTTTCGCCATCAAGACTTCTGAAGGGGCGCGGCGCCGCGACCATTGCAATGCGCGGCGTCTGCAAACCGATTTTTTCAGGATGACTGGCAATCCCCATGCGCACGCCGGATGCGCGCCGGATTTTCTCCAATTTTTCCATGACACCCGGCGTAGCCTCGATCTCATCGGGCGATTCAGCGCCGGTCAGTCCCAAAGCCGAGGCCGCCACATAGGCAATCGGCGACGTTGCATCGATCAGCGACACGTCAAACTCTCCATCCGCACCGAGATCGATGCGATCGATGGCGTGGTCGCTGGGCAATAATTTGCCTGTGACTGCGCCATCGGGCGCCAGAAAATCGAGCCGGATGCGCCCACCTCCGCCCGCCACGCCGGCGATGACATAATCGCCCGCGGTGACAGCCTTGCCATTGCGCACATCGAAACGGGAATGGATCAGCTTTTTTGTGTTGGTTTGATGAATGCGAACAAGCACTTCACCATCGTGCGCCCGCACCAACCCTTCATCGACAGCGAAATGACCGACGGCGGAGGACAGGTTGCCGCAATTGTTGGTCCAGTCCGCCACCGGCTCATCGACCGCGAGCTGGACGAAGGTGTAATCGACATCGGCCTGCGGATGGGTCGATGGCCCGATGATTACAGCCTTTGACAGGGATGACAGGCCGCCACCCATGCCGTTGAGCTGCCGTTGATAGGGATCGGGACTGCCGATAGCGGCCAGAAGAATGCGATCAGCCGCCGCGCGGTCTTCCGGCAGATGATGCCGGTGAAAGAACATGCCTTTGGATGTGCCACCGCGGTAAAATACGCAGGGAATAAATGTCTGGCTCATGCCGGTCTCCGCGATTCCGCTGCCCTGTTCATATAATCCCGCCAGACAAAAGGCAGAATGCCGCCATTGCGCCAATAGGCGATGTCTTCCGGCGTATCGAGCCTGATGATGAGCGGCACATTCTGCCGCGCACCGTCGCTTCGTGTGATGCGCAGCTGCACGCGGTCACGCACGCCAAAATTACGGTCGAGGCCAACGATGTCGAACATTTCCGTGCCATCGAGGTTAAGTGATTCTGCCGTCACGCCATCGGCGAATTGCAACGGCAGCACACCCATGCCCACGAGATTGGTGCGGTGAATGCGCTCGAATTCCTCCGCAATCACGGTTTTGACGCCGAGCAGCGCCACGCCTTTGGCTGCCCAGTCCCGCGACGAACCGCAGCCGTAATTTTTGCCAGCGATGACGATGAGCGGCGTGTCACGCTTGCGATATTCCTGCGCGGCTTCAAAGATGCGCATGGTTTTGCCATCGGGCTGCAACGCGGTGAACCCACCTTCAACCCCAGGCACCATGCGGTTGCGCAGGCGGATATTGGCGAAGGTAGCACGCACCGCGACTTCGTGATTGGAACGCCGGGTGGTGTAATTGTTGAAGTCCTGCTGTTTCACCCCAAGCGCCATCAGATAATCCGCCGATGGCGTGCCGAGGCTGATGGCGCCCGATGGCGAAATATCATCGGTGGTGATGGAATGGCCGAGGATGGCGAGAGCGCGCGCCTCGTGAATATCATCCGGAGCATCCGCCAACGGCGCAAGTCCTGCAAAGTAAGGCGGCTCGCGCACATAGGTGCTTTCGGGCTGCCATTGAAACAAGGCTGAGGGCGCACGCGCCAGTTGATCCCATAACGGACCGCCTTCGAACAGATCGGCATATTTTTCGGCAAAAATATCCGGCGTGTAAGCCTTGCCGACCAATTCATGAATGTCATTCGCCGTTGGCCAGAGATCGGCAAGGCGCACCTCCTGTCCAGCTCGCGTCACGCCGATCACATCGCGCGTCACATCGATGCGCATGGAGCCCGCAATCGCATAGATGACAACGAGGGCTGGCGAGGCGAGATAGGCGGCGCGCACATTGGGGTGGATGCGCCCCTGAAAATTGCGGTTGCCGGACAGCACTGCGGTCGCGACAATTTTTCTGGATTCGATGGCATCGGCAATTTCGGGCGCGAGCGGGCCTGAACCGCCATTGCAGGTGGTGCAGCCATAGCCGACAACCTGAAATCCCAGCGCATCAAGATCGGCCTGCAATCCGCAGCGTTCGAGAATCGCAGCGACAACATGACTGCCGGGCGCCAACGATGTCTTGACCCAGGGTTGCGAAGAAAGCCCCAGTGCTGCAGCCTTTCTGGCCACAAGACCTGCGGCAATCATGCCAACGGGGTTGGATGTGTTGGTGCAGCTGGTGATCGCGGCAATCACCACATCGCCATCCTTTACCGCAAATGGTTTTCCGGCCACCGGGGCGGACTCGCCAGAGGGTTCACGGCCTGCAATTTCCTGATTGTGTCCAGCAAACGCCGTCACGGCTTTATCCAGATCGAAGCGGTCTTCCGGATTTTTCGGCCCGGCGAGCGAGGACCGCACATCCGCAAGATCAATCTGCACCACAGCATCGTAAACGGGCACGGGATCGCCATCCTCGCGCCACAGCTTCTGCGCGCGGGCATAGCTCTCGATCAGTTCGCGCTGCGCTTGCGGCCGCGCGGTCATGGCAAGATACTCCATGGTGCGCGCATCGATCGGGAAGTAAACGGCGGTTGCGCCATATTCCGGCGCCATATTGGCGATGGTGCAACGATCGGCCACGCTCAGACTTGACAGGCTTGGTCCGAAAAATTCGACAAATTCACCGACCACGCCGGTGCGGCGCAATTTTTCTGTGATGGTCAGCACAAGATCGGTCGGCATCACACCGTCACGCATGCGCCCACTGATCTCAACGCCAATCACGCGCGGCAACGCCATGGCGACGGATTTGCCGAGCATGACGGCTTCAGCCTCAATGCCGCCGACGCCCCAACCGAGCACGCCGAGGCCATTGACCATCGGGGTGTGGCTGTCGGTGCCGACGCAGGTATCCGGCGAAAGAATGCGCTGACCATCCACCAGGTCTTCCCGCACCACCTGCGCGATATTTTCAATGTGGATCTGATGCATGATGCCCTTACCGGGTGGCACCACGCGGACTTTCTCGAAACTCTCCGCACACCAGCGCAGAAACGCAAAGCGTTCAGCGTTGCGGCTATATTCCATCTCCAGATTGATGCGCGGCGCTTCACGCGTGCCGAACACATCAACCTGCAACGAATGGTCGATGATGATGTCCACCGGCACCGCCGGGTTGACCTGCGACGGATCGCGGCCATTGGCGGCAAGCGAACCCCGCAGCGCCGCCATATCGACCATCATGACCTTGCCAAGGATGTCCTGCCCAAAAATGCGCGACGGAAAGAAATTGATCGCGGCGCCGACCTTGCGGGCGAGCAGATCGGCAATCTGGCGCTCGGTATCAAGGCCGCGCCCATCGCGCTGGCGCATCAGATTTTCCAGCACCACGCGCAGCGCGTAGGGCAGCGTCTCTATGCCGGAGACCTTGGCGATGCTGGCGTAACCCGCGACCCCAGCGGCGGTTTGCATCC
>JBOFFO010000471.1:0-1997 GCA_051648665.1 Beijerinckiaceae bacterium
AAGGGCCGGCGTTCGCGCCGCCGCCGCCGCGGCTTTTTTAGCGGGCTGATCTATTGGAGCTTTGTCGCCGGCCTGTGGGCGGTCATCGCCGTCGGTGCGCTGGTCGCCTATCACTTCACGAAATTGCCGCCGATCGACCAGATCGCCGTGCCGAAGCGGCCGCCGAACATCGCCATCCTCGCCGCTGACGGTTCGCTGCTCGCCAACCGGGGCGAGACGGGCGGGCGGACCATCACCTTCGGCGAACTGCCGCCCTATCTGCCGAAGGCGTTCATCGCGATTGAGGATCATCGCTTCTATTCCCATTTCGGCGTCGATCCCATCGGCATCACCCGCGCCGTGATCAAGAATCTCACCGGCAAGGGCGGCATGCAGGGCGGATCGACGCTGACGCAGCAGCTCGCGAAAAATATTTTCCTGACACAGGAGCGCACGGCGTCGCGCAAAATCCAGGAGGCCATTCTGGCGCTGTGGCTGGAGCGCAATTACAGCAAGGAGCAGATTCTCGAGCTGTACCTGAACCGCGTGTATTTCGGCTCCGGCGCTTACGGCGTGGAAGCGGCGGCGCAGAAATATTTCGGCAAGTCTGTACGCGCGGTGTCGTTGCAGGAGGCGGCGATTCTGGCGGGCCTTGTGCAGGCGCCGTCGCGGCTGGCGCCGAACCGCAACCCGGATGCGGCGCAGGCGCGCGCTGAACTCGTGATCATGGCGATGGCGCGGGAAAATCTGATCGACGCGAAACAGGCGAAAAACGCCATTGCCAAACCGGCGGAGGCCATCCGCCCCGGCGGCGCCAGCACGGCGAATTACGCCGCCGATTATGTCATGGACGTGCTCGATGATTTTATCGGCGATGTCACCGCCGATATCATGGTGCAGACCACGATCGATCCGAAATTGCAGGCGGCGGCGGAAAAGACCATTGTCGATGAGTTGAACGCCAAGGGCGAAAAATTCGGTGTGGCGCAGGGCGCGCTGGTGGCGATGACGCCGGATGGCGCGGTCAAGGCGCTGGTCGGCGGGCGCAATTATTCCGAAAGCCAGTTCAACCGCGCGATCACGGCCAAACGGCAGCCCGGCTCGGCCTTCAAGCCCTTCGTCTATCTGGCCGCGCTCGAGGCGGGGCTGACGCCGGAGACAGTGCGCGAGGATTCCGCCGTTTCCATCCGCGGCTGGTCGCCGGAGAATTATTCGCGGCAATATTCTGGCCCGGTGTCGCTGACCAAGGCGCTGGCTTTGTCGCTCAACACCGTGGCGGTGAAGCTCGGCATGGAGGTCGGGCCGAAGAATGTGGTGCGCGTGGCGCAGCGGCTCGGCATTAATTCGCCGTTGCAGGCCAATGCGTCGCTGGCGCTCGGCACATCGGAGGTGTCGCCGCTTGAACTCGTCGCCGCCTATGCGGTGATCGCCAATGGCGGCACCGGCATTATCCCGCATGTCATCACGTCCGTGAAAACGGCGGAAGGCAAGCCTGTTTATACGCGCAAGCCCGCCGCGATCGGCCGCGTCATCGAGCCGGACAAGGATGCGATGCTGCAGGCGATGATGCGCGAGACACTGACAGTCGGCACGGCGCGCAAGGCGGAATTGCCGGGCTGGGATGCGGCGGGCAAGACCGGCACAACGCAGGATTTCCGGGATGCCTGGTTCATCGGCTTTACCGGCCATCTCGTCACCGGCGTATGGTTCGGCAATGACGACAATTCACCGACGAAAAAGGTCACAGGCTCAAACCTGCCGGTGGAAAGCTGGAGCCGTTTCATGAAGGTGGCGCATCAGGGCGTCGCGCCGCTGACGCTGATCGGTTCGCGCTACCGCATCCAGCCCGTCGATGGCGTGCCGTCGGATGCCGCGCCGGCGGGTCCGCTGGCGCAGGCACCGGGGTCGCGTCCGGCGGGCGCGCGCCCGCCGCGCAATGTATCCGCGACCGACGAGCGCGCGTGGGAGCCGCCGCGCGAACGCGGCTTCCTCGAAAAGCTGTTTGGCGGATAAACTGG
>JBOFFO010000472.1:0-5639 GCA_051648665.1 Beijerinckiaceae bacterium
GCCAGCGTCTCCTGCGCCATGCCAGTTGTGCGTTGAACAAAGGGCGCATTGCCGATCACAATGCGCCGCCCTTCGACAATGCCGGCAATGCCCTCACCGGGCGTTTCGACCGTGTCTGACGGCATGCTCAGGCAAAGCCCGCGCGCGGTCGCCTCTTTCACCAGATTTTGCGCCACCACATGGGGCGACGCCTGATCGAGGCTAGCGGCAAGGCGCAGAACCTCACTTGCTTCAAATCCCGGTGCGGGAGTGATGTGGCGGATTGTGACTGCGCCGTGGGTCAGCGTTCCTGTCTTGTCCACGACAATGGAGCGGATGTCGGCCAGCCGCTCGAGCACCTGCCCGCCCTTGACCAGCACACCGCCCGCCGCGGCCTGTGACAGGCCAGCCGCAATCGCGACAGGCACAGCCAGAATCAGCGGGCATGGCGTCGCCACAACCAGCACAGCGACCGCCCTGATGGGATCGCCGGTCAAAACCCAGGCTAGCCCCGCAATCAGCAGCGTGACGCCCAGAAAGACGATGGCAAACCGGTCTGCCAGCCGCGCCATCGGCGCCTTGGATGCCTGCGCGCTTTCGACCATGCGCACAATTCCGGCATAGGTGCTGTCCGCCGCCGGGCGGGAAGCAACGAGGTCGAAAGCATCGCCGGCATTGGCTGCGCCGCTCATCACCTCCTGACCGAACGGCACATGAACCGGGATCGATTCTCCTGTGAGCATGGACTGGTCGAGGATCGCCAACAGCGACGCCACCGCGCCATCGACCGGCACCACATCGCCGCGACGGACAAGAATGCGGTCGCCGGGTTTGATCGCATCTATCGGAACTTCCCGCAGCGCGCTGTTGTCATAAAGCTGGGCAAAGCGCGGCGCTCTGGCGAGCAACGCCGTCATTTCCCGTCTGGCGCGGCCATCGGCGTAGGATTCAAGATATTGTCCGCCGGCATACATCAGCGCCACGACGGCAGCGGCCAGATTTTCGCCGAACAGCAGCGCGGCTGTCATCGACAGGGCCGCCACGATGTCGAGGCCGACATCGCCACGCCTGAGACTCGCGATGATTTCCCAAAGCAGCGCGCCAAGCACAGGCAGAGCGACGGCGGCGAAAGCGCGCTGCGCCCAAACATCATGCCCCTGCCAGAGCAGGAGGAGGCCCGCAGGGAGGCCCAAGAGGGGTATGACAATCAGGATGTGACGCAGGAGCCGGAAGAGGTTCATGCCTCTTGCTTAGAATTCCTGCCGGCTGCAGCCAAGGCGTGGGATCAAGCCCCGCGCCTTAAATCATCGCCATGCCGCCATTCACATGCAGCGTCTGGCCGGTGACATAATTCGCTTCATCGCTGGCGAGATACACAACAGCAGCCGCAATATCCTCGGATGTGCCGAGTTTGCCGGCGGGCACGCGGCCCAGCACCGCTTCCTTCTGCTTGTCGTTGAGCGCATCGGTCATGGCCGTGGCGATAAATCCGGGCGCAACGCAATTCACTGTGACGCCACGGCTCGCCACCTCCTGCGCCAGCGATTTCGACATGCCGATCAGGCCGGCCTTGGACGCTGCGTAATTGCCCTGGCCGGGATTGCCGGTGACACCAACAACCGAGGTGATGGAAATGATACGGCCCGCGCGGCGGCGCATCATGCCCTTCACAGCAGCGCGCATCAGGCGGAAGGAGGCGGTGAGATTGACGGCAATCACCTGCTCCCACTCCTCGTCTTTCATGCGCATGAAGATATTGTCCCGGGTGACACCGGCATTGTTGACGAGGATATGCAATTCACCCATCGCCGCTTCAGCGGCAGGGACGAGCGCCTCGACACTCTCGGCGTCGGACAGATTGGCGGTCACGACATGCACGCGGCTGCCGAGTTCCGCCGCCAATTTATCAAGCGCCTCGCGCCGCGTGCCGGAAATCGCAACGGTCGCACCTGCTGCGTGCAGCGCCTTCGCCACCGCGCCGCCGATACCGCCGCTCGCACCGGTCACCAGAGCATTTTTGCCTGACAGACTGAACATATCTTGATCCTTCACTGGAACTCAGTTTTTGCGGGCAGCTATCAACGAAGCCACGTCCTCGGGCGTGCCGATGGCCGTAGCCTGCGCGCCATCCACGATACGCTTGGCAAGGCCCGAAAGCACCTTGCCGGCGCCTACCTCGATAAAATGCGTCACGCCCTGCGCGCCCATCCACGCCACGCTTTCGCGCCAGCGCACAGTGCCGGTCACTTGTCTGACAAGCCCGTCATAAATATCAGCAGGATCGGTCACTGCCGATGCCCGCACATTGGCGACAAGCGGCGCGGCGGGCGCTGAAATTTTCACCTTCGCCAGCGCTTCCGCCATCGCATCGGCGGCGGGTTGCATCAATGAACAATGGAACGGTGCGGAGACCTGCAACAGCATGGCACGCTTGGCGCCCTTCGCCTTGGCAATCTCGACCGCGCGCTCCACCGCCGCCTTGTGACCAGAGACGACAACCTGCCCCGGACCATTGTCGTTGGCGGCATCGCAGACCTGACCTTGCGCGGCTTCCTGCGCCACAGCCACCGCATCAGGCCATTCGAGGCCGAGCAGCACCGCCATCGCGCCCTCGCCCACCGGCACGGCCTTCTGCATGGCATCGCCGCGAATGCGCAACAGCCGCGCCGTATCGCCAAGGCTCAGCGCGCCAGAGGCCGCAAGGGCGGAATATTCGCCGAGCGAATGGCCGGCAACAAAACGGGCGTCGCGCTTCAGATCAATCCCGGCGTGTTTTTCCAGCACTCGCATCACCGCGACCGACACCGCCATCAACGCCGGCTGGGCATTGGCGGTCAGGGTCAGCTGATCGAGCGGGCCTTCAAACATCAGGGCCGAGAGCTTCTGCCCCAGCGCCGCATCGGCCTCATCGAACACGGCGCGCGCCTCCGGAAATGCTTCAGCCAGCGCCTTGCCCATACCGACCTGCTGGCTGCCCTGCCCCGGACAGGTAAAGGCGACTGTCATGACGCGCTCCTTCTCAAACCACTGGCTTTCCATTCCCGCCGGACTTGCAGAGCCAGCCCCGGCAAGTCAAGCAACGGCTGCGGCAATCTGGCGCGCCGACACCGTCTCTCCGTGCCAAGGGAATTGACTCGCATCAAGGACGGCCTGCGTGCGTTGGTGCATCCGTGTGTGCGGCGTCTCTTCCCCCTTGGCGCCTTTTTCTGGCCGGCGGCCGTGATACCAATCGCGGCTGCCGGCCTTGTCTTATCAGGACCGGACGGGGAATCGCATGCGTCTCGCCATCCTGACGGATATTCACGCCAACCGCGAAGCATTAGAGGCCGTGCTGGCCGATATATCGCAGCGCCGTATCGACCGCATGGCCATACTGGGTGACGTCGTCGGCTATGGCCCTGACCCGGAATGGTGCACGGACAGGGTGCGCGCACTGGTCGAGGCCGGGGCGCTGATCGTCAAGGGCAACCACGATTCTGCCATCCAGCACACCGGCGAGTCGATGAATGCCAATGCGCGCGCGGCAATCGACTGGACGCGCCCACGCCTTTCAACGGAGCACAAGGCATTTCTTGCGGCATTGCCGATGCACCAAACGCTGAATGATGTCCTGTTTGTCCATGCCAGCGCAAACGATCCCGAAGGCTGGATTTATGTCACCAATTATCGCACCGCTGCGCCGAGCTTTCAGGCCTGCACAGCGCGGGTCATTTTCTGCGGCCATGTGCATCAGGCCGCACTTTTCACCTGTGACGGTCACGGTGCAGTCCGCGACCACAAGGCCCCGCAGGGCGTACCGATTCCGCTGATGCGCTCGCGCCGATGGCTCGGCGTCATCGGATCGGTCGGCCAGCCGCGCGACGGCGCTCCAGCCGCCGGCTATGCGATTTTCGATACGCAGAGCAATGAGCTGACATTCCGGCGCGTGCCGTATGATTGCGACAGGACGGCGCAAAAAGTCCGCGCCGCCGGCCTTCCCGAAGCGCTGGCGCTGCGGCTTCTGAAAGGCATGTGATCGATCATGGCGGTGCGACCCTACAAGGGACTGGAAATCGACGGCTTTATGCTGGGCGAAAAACTGCATGAGGGCGGCTTCGCCACCATCTGGGAGGTGACGCATCCGGCCCACGCGCGCCCGATGCTGATGAAGGTGCCAACCATCCTTGATGGCTATGACGGCCCGACCATTGTCGGCTTCGAGATCGAGCAGATGATCATGCCGCGCCTGTCGGGCGTGCATGTGCCGCATGTCATCGCCACCGGCGATTTCGATGTGATGCCTTACATCGTTGTCGAACGGATCCCCGGCGACACGCTGACGCCGATTTTCAAATCCGCACCGCGCCCGGTGGATGAGATTATTGCCCTGTCCGAAAAAATCGCCGCCGCATTGCATGCGGTTCACAAGCAGCATGTGGTGCATCTCGACGTCAAGCCAAGCAACATTCTGCAACGGCCAACCGGCGAGATGGTGTTCATCGATTTCGGCCTGTCGCGGCATGACCTGTTGCCCGATTTGCTGGCCGAGGAATTCACCATTCCGATGGGCACCTACCCCTACATTGCGCCCGAACAGGTGCTGGGCCAGCGCAACGATTTGCGCAGCGACATCTTTGCGCTCGGTGCCATGATGTATGAGCTGGCGACCGGCAAGCTCCCATTCGGCGAGCCGGCGCGCATGAAGCAATTGCGCAAGCGGTTCTGGCGCGATCCCGTTCCGCCGCGCAAACTGGCCCCGGCTGTGCCCGAGTGGCTGCAGGAAATCATCCTGCGCGCGCTCGAAGTTGACCCCGCCCTGCGCTATCAATCGGCGGCGCAGTTGCGTTTCGACCTTCTCCACCCCGAACAAGTGATCATCACCGGGCGGGGACGCAAGAGGGAGAGCGATCCGATGATGACCGTGTTCCGCCGTTGGCGCGCCAGCAAACGCATCAAGGCTTTTGCCGAGCCGGTTTCGATGGCTGCGCAAATTGACCGCGCGCCGATCATCATGGTGGCGGTTGATCTGTCCCCGGAGATGGAATCGCTGGCCGACCGGCTGTTGTTTGCGGTGAAGCGCATGCTCGTCATCCAGCCTGACGCCCGGATTGCCTGCGCCAATGTGCTGAAAACCGCGCGCCTTGGCATTGAGGTTTCGGTCGATGCACAGGGCAACAATCTGCATGTGCAGCGGCTGGTCGGGTTGAAGCACTGGGCGCGCTCGCTCGACCTGCCAGAAGACAAGATCACATTCTCCGTGCTGGAAAATTCCGATCCGGCCGAAGCGCTGATCGAATTTGCGCGCACCCTGAATGTCGATCACATCCTGATGGGTGCGCGTGGCCATTCGACGACACGGCGGTTTCTGGGTTCGGTATCGTCGCAGGTGGTGGCGGAAGCGCCGTGCAGCGTCACCGTGATCCGCATTCCGGAAGCCGGCAGCGTGTTCGCGGCGCGCGAGGCGGCGATACAGGATGGCGCAGGCCAACACAGCGACACGCCTGCCGACGATCCGCGCACGCGGGAATCGAGCCAGGCCGCCAGCCCCTGACGGACCGTGGCCGCAACCCGTCATTGCGTCGGCAGCGCGCTCGCCGATACAGTCATACCGACGCACAGGTTTTGCCATGACACGCCACGACCCACCGGTTGCCCTCTCTGAAAGCGACACGAATCTCACC
>JBOFFO010000473.1:0-5401 GCA_051648665.1 Beijerinckiaceae bacterium
TGGCGCCGGCGTCGGCAAATCCAGATTGTGCGTGCGATAGGAAAAGCGGATCGGCGGCCAGACCGCCCAGCCATTCGCTTCAATTTCCTTGGCAATCACCGGGTCGCGATAATCGGTGCGCGCGAGAAAGCCGCCGAATTTCTCTTCCGGAGAGTCGATGAACACCGGGAACAGGATTTCGCCCTTGTAGCGGGCGACCAGCGGTTTGTCGTTGGCGATGAACTCCGCGAACAGGCTGACGATGAACAGCGTTGCAAAAATCCAGAAGGACCAGTAGCCGCGCCGGTTGCGCCGGAAATTGTCGAGCCGGCGCTGGTTGATCGGGGTCAGGTTGAAAAAGCCCTTGCGGGGAATCGGCGGTGCGAGTCCCGCTGGCACGCTTGTCGGTGTGGCGACCGCATCCATCTCACACCTCCCGCGTTTCAAAATCGATGCGCGGGTCAATCAGCGTGTAAGTCAGGTCGGAGATGAGATGCACCACGAGGCTGATCAGCGAGAAGATGAAGAGATTGGCGAAAACCACCGCATAGTCACGGTTCAGCACCGATTCAAACGAGAGCAGGCCTAACCCGTCGAGCGAAAAGATCGTCTCGATCAGCAGCGACCCGGCGAAGAAGGCATGGACGAAGGCTGCGGGAAAGCCGGCAATCACAATCAGCATGGCGTTGCGGAACACATGGCCGTAAAGCACCTTTGTTTCCGTCAGCCCCTTCATCCGCGCGGTCAGCACATATTGTTTGCGGATTTCGTCGAGAAAGGAATTCTTCGTCAGCAATGTCGCGGTCGCGAAGGCGCCGAGCGACATGGCCGTGACCGGCAGGGCGATATGCCAGAGATAATCCAGCACCTTGCCCATGGGCGATAATTGCGCCCAGTTGTCGGAAAACAGCCCGCGCAGGGGAAAGATTTGCCAGAACGAGCCGCCGGCAAACAGCACGATCAGCAAAATCGCGAACAGGAAGCCGGGAATGGCGTAGCCGATGATGACGACGCCGGAAGTCCACACATCGAAGGCCGAGCCGTCCTTCACCGCCTTGCGGATACCGAGCGGAATCGAGATGGCATAGGATAAAATCGTCATCCACAGGCCGAGCGTGATCGAGACCGGCAGCTTTTCCTTGATCAGTTGCAGCACGGGCACATCGCGGAAATAACTCTTGCCAAAATCGAAGCGGGCATAATCCCAGAGCATCTTGAAAAAGCGCTCATGCGCCGGCTTGTCGAAGCCGAATTGCTTTTCCAGTTCGGCGATAAAGGCGGGGTCCAGTCCCTGCGCGCCGCGATATTTTGCGTTGGACGCTTCGCTGCCGCCGGAGCCTTGCGTGGCGGCGGCGCTGTTGAAATCGCCGGTGCCGCCCGCGCCGCCGACGCGCGAGGAGGCGCTGGTGTCGTTGCCCTGCAACTGCGCCAGCACGCGCTCCACTGGCCCGCCCGGTGCAAACTGCACGATGACGAAGGAAACAAGCATGATCCCGAAAATCGTCGGGATCATCAGCAGCAGGCGGCGGAGGATATAAGCGAGCATGCGATGTGTTTATCCCTGCACGCCGGCGCGGCGCGCCTTATCCGCATCCCACCACCAGGCGCCGGGTGCGCCGGTGCCGAAGCGCGGCTTTTTATCGGGCCGCGCATAGGCGTCCCAATAGGCAATCCAGTCATCGCTGCGATACCACATCGGAATCCAGAAATGCCCGGCCCGCATCACCCGGTCGAGCGCCCGCGTCGCAATTGTCACTTCAGCCAGCGACTGGGCCTTGGCGATGGTGTCGAGCAGCGCATCGACAGCCGGGGAATCAATGCCGCCGATATTGCGCCCGCCCGGCGTTTTCCCCGACTCGCTGCCATAGGCGATTTTCAGGAAATCACCGGGAATGAGCGACGGGCCGAGGTTGCGGCTGGCCATGTCGAAGTCGAATTCCTTCATCCGCGCTTCATACTGCGCCGCATCGACAATGCGGGAGCGCGCATCGATGCCGAGCTTTTTCAGATTGTCCTGAAAGGGCTGCGTGTGCGGTTGCAGGGCCG
This sequence comes from Beijerinckiaceae bacterium, assembly GCA_051648665.1. Classification (GTDB taxonomy): domain Bacteria; phylum Pseudomonadota; class Alphaproteobacteria; order Rhizobiales; family Beijerinckiaceae; genus Terrirubrum. Next base: position 2,026 of record JBOFFO010000473.1, read on the forward strand.
GGGAAAAATCGAGAAATTCAATGGTGAATGGTTTGCCGTCCGGCAGTCGCAGCACGCTGCCATCGCGCTTGCAGCCCGCCTCGCGCAGCAGCGTATCGGCCTGCCGCAGCAGGGCGCGGTCATTGCCCGATCCGTCCGAAACCGGCGGCACCCACGGGTCTTCAAAAACCTCTTTCGGAAGCTGCGCGCGAAACGGCTCCAGCAATTTCAATTCTTCGGCGGAGGGCAGGCCCACGGCCTTGTAGTCGGAATTGTCAAAGAAGCTCGTGGTGCGCTTGAACGACGAATACATGATGTTGCGGTTCGTCCATTCGAAATCGAACGCCAGCGCCAGCGCCTTGCGGATGCGTGCATCCCTGAACATCGGCCGGCGCTGGTTGAACCACCAGCCCTGCGCGGTCGCCGGTAAATTTGTTTCCAGCGATTCGCGTTTCACCCGCCCGTCCTTGATGGCAGGAAAATCATAGAGCGTGTGCCAGAAGCGCGAGGTGTATTCGCCATGAAACGTCAGCACGCCGGATTTGAACGCCTCGAACGCCACCTGCCGGTCGCGAAAATAATCCCAGCGCACCACATCGAAATTGTTGAGGCCGACATTCACGGGCAAATCCTTGGCCCAATAATCCTTGACGCGCTCAAATTCGATGAAGCGGCCCTGCTCGAAACGCCCGACCTTGTAAGCGCCGGAACCGAGCGGCGATTCCAGCGTGGACGCCTCGAAATCGCGCCCGCTCCAGTATTTTTCCGACAGGATGGGCATGCCGCAGATCGTCAGGTGCAGGTCGCGCGAGCGTTTCGGCGAGAGCTTCACGAGCAGCACATGGTCACTTTCTGCCGTCGCCGATTCCAGTTCAGTCAGGATCAGGCGGAAGGAAGGGTGTCCTTTCGTTTTCAAAAGCATCAAGGAGAAGGCGCAATCCCGTGCCATCAGCGGCGAACCATCATGGAAGCGCGCTTCCGGCCGCAGCAGAAAGCGGTAGTTCAACCGGTCGGCTGAAACCTGCACGGCGCGCGCGACCAGCCCGTAGGAGGTGCTGGGTTCATCCGCCGTGCTCTGCATCAGTGTGTCATAGATCGCGTCCATGCCCGCCGCGCCATCGCCCTTCAGCACGAGATGGTTGAGCGTGTTGAAGGTGTCGAAACTCTGGTTGCCCATGGTGAGCTTCAGCTGCTGGCGGATGACGCCGCCCTTCGGCGCTTGCGGATTGACGTAATCGAAATGCCGGAAGTCCGCCGGATATTTCAGTTCGCCAAAGATCGAGAGGCCGTGCAGTTCCGGTTGGCCCGCGAAAAGGTTCATCTGGGCGCGGGCCGGCGCACCCGCCGCCAGCAGGGCGGCTGATCCAGCCAGAACGGTGCGGCGATCAGGGCGGAACATAGGTGGCAAGGGCGGGCTCCGGGCGTGGCGCGGCACGCGGGGTGAATCACCCCAAGACTATGGCGGTTTTAGCAGAATCAAAAAAGCCGGGCTGTGAGGCCCGGCCTTTGAAAGTGGCGGCAGTGCTGGCGGTTACTTCAGCGTGTCGAGATAGGCGACAAGATCAGCCCGGCGCTCCGGGTTCGACAGGCCGGCAAAGCCCATGGACGTCCCGGGCATATAGCCCTTGGGGTTGGCGACGAACGCATCGAGCGCCGCATGATCCCATTTCTCGCCCTTCGCCGCCCGGTCCTTCATGGCAGCGGAATAGCCGGGGAAGCTGGCCGCGCCCTTGGCCCGGCCCACAATGGCATTCAGACGCGGGCCGTTGGACGGCGCAGCGCCATCGGCGGAAAAGCCGTGGCAGGTGGCGCACTGCTTGGCGACGGTCTGGCCGCGGGCGGCGTCGGCAGTCTTCAACCGTTCCTCGATTGGCGCAGCGGCGGCGGCCGGCGCGGCAGCCGCAGCTCCGCCTGCTCCGGCATCGGCCGAAGGCAGGTCATAGCCGGCAATGACCGGCTTTTTGGGGTGGAAGATGGTTTCCGCCAGAATGTTCAGCCCCATGACCGCCAGACCGGTGCCGAACACCGCGCCCATGATCTTGTTGAGGAAGAGGGGATCTTTGCCAGGAGTGCCGTGCGCCATGAAAGGATGGTCCGCGTCTTGGGTCAGGAAAGCCGGGTAGGATGCCGGTCGTGAATTGCGCCGCCTGAATGCCGGATTGCGCGCGCCTTTGCAACTCGTATAAGCCGCTTGCCCTTACGCCTTTCCGGTATGGCTGGGCCTGATTTTCAAGCTGCCCACGCGGGAGGAACGCCGTGGCTTCGACACTGATCGCGATCCCCGCCCGGCTGGCCTCCACCCGCCTGCCCAACAAGCCGCTGGCCGATATCGCCGGCGAGCCGATGATCGTGCAGGTCTGGCGGCGCGCCATCGAGGCTGGCATCGGCCCGGTGATCGTGGCGGCGGATTCTGAGGCCGTGGCCGCGCCGGTGCGCGCTGCCGGCGGCATCGCTGTTCTGACCGACCCGGCTCACCCCTCCGGCTCCGACCGGATTCACGAGGCGGTCGAGGCCTATGACCCGGCCGGGCGCTACGATGTGGTCGTCAATGTGCAGGGTGATTTCCCGACGCTCGATCCGCACGCCATCGCCTCATCGGCCACCCTGCTCGCCGATCCGGCGGTCGATATCGGCACGCTGGCGGCCGAGATCACGGATGAGGAGGAGCGCACCGCGCCCTCCGTCGTGAAGGTCATCGGTTCGGAAATCGTGCCGCGCCATCTCCGCGCGCTGTATTTTACCCGCGCCACCGCGCCCTATGGCGATGGCCCGCTGTTCCATCATGTCGGCGTTTACGCCTATCGCCGCGCCGCCCTGCGCCGTTTCGTGTCGCTGCCGCCATCGCCGCTGGAACTGCGCGAAAAGCTCGAACAGCTCCGCGCGCTGGAGGCGGGCATGCGCATCGATGTGGCGGTGATCGACCATGTGCCGCGCGGCGTCGACACCGTGCCTGACCTTGAGCGCGCCCGCCGCATTCTTTCTCAAACCAGATAAAGCCGGATCACGATGACAAGCATGAAAAAAATTGCCTTTCAGGGCGAGGCGGGCGCCAATTCTCATATCGCCTGCAACGAAGTGTTTCCGGACATGGAGCCGTTGCCCTGCGCCACGTTCGAGGATGCATTCACGGCCATTCAGGATGGCACAGCCGATCTCGGCATGATCCCGATTGAAAATTCGATCGCGGGGCGTGTGGCGGATATTCATCACCTGCTGCCAAAATCGGGCCTGCACATCATCGGCGAACATTTCCTGCCTATCCGGTTTCAGCTCGTCGCGCCGCAGGGCGCAACGCTGCAAACGGTCAAGACGGTGTACAGCCATGTGCATGCCATCGGCCAATGCCGCAAGATCGTGCGGCAATACGGGTATAAGGCTGTCGTTGCCGGCGATACCG
>JBOFFO010000474.1:0-3044 GCA_051648665.1 Beijerinckiaceae bacterium
CAGGGCCGCGATGAGAGCCGGCTCGGCGAGCGTGACACAAAAATTCTGCTCAGCGTCAAGGAATTCATGAAGACCGGTGGTGAACAGTAGGCGCAGCGCCATCAGGCCAGCGCCTGTTCCAGTTCATCCAGCGTTGCAATCACCACATCGGCAAACGGCGCGACCGTGGCCCGCGCCTCCGCACCGAGCACGCCGGTGAGCACGGCAACCGCGCGCGCGCCCGCTGCCCGCGCCGCATGCATGTCGTGCAACGTATCGCCCACCAGCGCGACCTCCTGGGGTTGAAGCCCGTGCCGTGCCGCGAAAGCCAGCACCATGCCCGGCGCAGGCTTGCCGCCGAAGCCTGAATCATACCCGGCGATGAACGGCAGGTAGCGTGAAAAATTCAATGCTTCCATCTGCTGGCGGGCATTGGCTTCCGCGTCATTTGTGGCGACGCCGAGCGGAAGGCCCCGGCTGTGGAGCCGCGCCAGTGCCGGCCCAGCCTCAGCAATCGGCGCGAGCGACCGCAACACCGCTTCGGCAAAACAGGCATCAATTTCAGCAAAAAATTCTGCCGTCGCCGGACGCCCCAGAATGGCGGCCCATTCCACGCCATAAACATCAGTGCCCGCCGAGACGAGCGCCGATTTTGGATCGAGCAGCGCAGTGCCCGGCACGAAGCCCACACAATCAATCAGCGCTTGCTGCTGATGTGCATGGCCGGCGCTGAGTTGAGCGATCACGGCCAGCGCCGCCGGTCCCCAGGTGCGGTTGAATTCGAGAAGGGTGCCGTCCTTGTCGAACAGCACAGCTTTGATGGCGGGCATGCGTCTCTCCGGTCAGGCAGCTTGAACATGGCAGCCCGCCGTCCGTAAAGGGCCGCGGCCCGCCATGGCGCAACCAATATGCTACAAGCTGATTCGCCCTGCCGTCTCCCAGTGATCCGCCACACGCATGCCTGCAACCGCGTCCGCCATCATGACTGAACCGCTGCTTTCCGTTGAAGACCTGTCTGTCGCGTTCCGGCAGGGTGGAGCGGTGTCGCTGGCTGTGGACAAGGTATCGTTTGCCATTCATCCCGGTGAAACGCTGGCGCTGGTCGGTGAATCCGGCTCCGGCAAATCCGTGTCGGCCCTGTCGATCCTCAAGCTGCTGCAATACCCGGCTGCGTCGCACCCTTCGGGTCGCGTGCTGTTCAAGGGCAAGGATTTGCTGCACGCGAGTGATGAAGAATTGCGGCAGGTGCGCGGAAACGACATCACCATGGTGTTTCAGGAGCCGATGACCTCGCTCAACCCGTTGCACACGGTTGAACGGCAGATCGGGGAAATTCTTGGCCTGCACAAAGGTCTGACCGGCGCAGCAGCGCAGGCCCGCATTATTGAACTGCTCAATCAGGTCGGTATCCGCGAACCGGAAAAGCGGCTCGATTCCTATCCGCACCAATTGTCAGGCGGGCAGCGCCAGCGCGTCATGATCGCGATGGCTTTGGCCAACGAACCAGACTTGCTGATTGCTGATGAGCCGACCACGGCGCTCGATGTGACGGTGCAGGCGCAAATTCTGAAATTGCTGAAGGAGCTTCAGAAAAAGCATGGCATGGCCATGCTGTTCATTACCCATGATCTCGGCATCGTGCGTCGCATCGCGGATCGTGTCTGCGTCATGCTGAAAGGGCGCGTGGTGGAAGAAGGGCCTGTGGCGCAGGTGTTTGACCAGCCGCAGCATGAATATACGCGCCGGTTGTTGGCCGCCGAACCGAAGGGCGTGCCGGCGAAAGCGAACGCGGCTGCGCCAGTCGTGGTGTCGACCAAGGACCTCAAGGTCTGGTTTCCGATCAAGAAGGGCCTGCTGCGCAAGACGGTGGGTCACATCAAGGCCGTGGATGGCGTGACTGTCGCGGTGCGTGCTGGGGAAACGCTGGGTGTTGTCGGGGAATCCGGATCAGGCAAAACTACGCTGGGGCTGGCAATCCTGCGCTTGATCCGCTCGCAGGGGCCTATCGCTTATGTCGGCAAGGATATTTCTGGCCTGAACAGCGCGGCCATGCGCCCGCTGCGCCGCGAAATGCAGATGGTGTTTCAGGATCCCTACGGTTCACTCTCTCCGCGCATGTCCATCGCTGATATTGTCGCTGAAGGGCTGCTCGTGCAGCGCCCTGATCTAAGCTATGCGGCGCGGCGCGAAATCGTGGCGCAGGCTCTTGTCGATGTCGGCCTTGATCCAGCGGCGATGGATCGCTACCCGCACGAATTTTCTGGCGGCCAGCGCCAGCGTATTGCCATTGCGCGGGCGGTGGCGCTCGGTCCGAAATTTATCGTGCTTGATGAACCGACATCGGCACTCGATATGTCGGTGCAGGCCCAGATCGTCGATCTGCTGCGCAATTTGCAGCAGCAGCGCAATCTCGCCTATCTGTTCATCAGCCATGATTTGAAGGTGGTCCGCGCGCTCGCCAGTGATGTTGTGGTGATGCGCAACGGAGTTGTGGTCGAACTCGGCCCATCGGCGCAGATTTTCTCCCGGCCCGCCACGGAATATACCCGTGCTCTGATCGCCGCCGCCTTCAGCCATGAGGTTGTCGCGGCCAGTGCGGTTAATCAGTAATGGCGCGCGCATTTCTTGTTGTTCTGGATTCCGTCGGCTGCGGCGGCGCTGCCGATGCCTCAGCCTATGGCGATGCCGGCGCGGACACGCTGGGCCATATCGCGCAAGCCTGTGCGTCAGGTGCCGCCGACCGTGAAGGTCTGCGCCGTGGTCCATTGCATATTCCAAACCTTGCCGCCCTCGGGCTGTCGTACGCGTGCGCAGCTTCAACCGGCACGCCACTGGCCAGCGTTGCGATGCCGCCTGTGCCCCAGGGGCTTTATGGCTACGGCATTGAAATCAGCCAGGGCAAGGATACGCCATCCGGGCACTGGGAACTGGCCGGTTGCCCGGTGCCGTTCGCATGGGGTTATTTTACCAACACGGACAATTCCTTTCCGACAGAACTGATTGCCGCCATCATACATGAAGGAAAAATTCCCGGCATTCTTGGCAACTGCCATGCCTCAGGCACC
>JBOFFO010000475.1:0-7072 GCA_051648665.1 Beijerinckiaceae bacterium
TCGCCTATGGCGCAAATATGGATCGTGAAGGCATGGCCAAGCGATGTCCAGCTTCAAAGCCGCTAGGACTGGCGCGGCTTGCCCGGCATCGTTTCGTGGTCACCGTTGATGGCTATGCATCGGTCGTGCGCGACCCACGGCTCAGCGTGCATGGGGTGGTGTGGGATTTGGCCCTGGCCGATATTCCCGCGCTTGACCGCTATGAAGGGGTTGCAAGTGGACTCTATGCGAAAATAGTCACAAGTGTGATAACCGCTGCCGGTCCGCGCCGCGCCCTTGTTTACACCGCAACCGGCAAACATCCGGGCCGGCCCAAGCCGGGATATATGGAATCGGTCATCGCCTCGGCACAGGCCTTTGGCCTACCGGAGGCCTATATCGCCAGTCTGTCGGTGTGGCTGGCGGAGGGCAGGGCAGGCACAGCTCCTGATCTTGCCCCGCTTGCAGCGTCTCCCAAAATCACGCCACGGGCCCACGCGCCTGTTTCCACCGTTTCACATTCGCGCCAGCCAAAACGATGACGATTATGTGCTGACCGGATCTCCGGGCGCGGCAGGCGGTGCCTCGATAGGCCCATTGCTTTTCTTCCACGCGCCAAATCCGCCTTCCACATGGGCGACCGGCTTCAAGCCCATATCCTTCGCGGTTTTCGCCGCCAATGCGGAGCGCCAGCCGCCGGCGCAGAAAAAAATGAATTTCTTGTCCTGCTGAAAAACAGGCTTGGCGTAGGGGCTTTCCGGATCGATCCAGAATTCCAGCATGCCGCGCGGGCAATGAAACGCGCCGGGCATTTTGCCTTCCCGCTCCAGTTCACGGGGATCGCGCAGATCGACGAAGACGACATCGTCCCGCCTGTGCAGCGCAATGGCGTCGTTCACTGACAATGTCTCGATGCTGGCATTGGCGTCCGCCAAGAGCGCCTTGTATCCCTTGGTGATGGTCTGTGGCATGGCTGTCTCCATTTTAAGGACAGTTTGGACTGTTCCGCCCGGTGGTCAATCGCGCGTGCGGTCTCATGGGTTGACGCCGCGCGCATCCGGGTGAACGTGCGCGGCATGACTGCACCAGCATCGAATCGTCCGTTGCCGGACGTTGAAATCGAAAAGACCGTGCTCCAGCTCGCGCATGCGCGCGGGGCCGATAAGACAATCTGCCCTTCCGAAGTGGCGCGTGAGTTGGGCGGTGGCCATCCTGATCAATGGGGACCATTGATGCAGCCGGTCCGGCGGGTGGCCGTGCGCTTGGCGAAAGCGGGGCGCATTACAATTCTCCGTAAAGGGAAGATGGTCGATCCCGACGATTTCAGGGGCATTTACCGGATTGGATTGCCGCGCGAAGATTGAATGTCACTGCACGTGTGGTGTGGGGAACAACTCCCTTGAGGCGCCGGCGAGTCGATAGCCCAGCAACCCGATCCATTCCCGTGTCGCAATGTCAAACCGGCGCAGCCCACGGCTCGCTTCCGCGAAAAGTTCCATGTCCGCCTGTGCGCCGCCCGTGCGAAAATCCACTGGATATGCCTCGACTTTCAAGCCCGCTGCGCGAAATACGGCGATTGAACGGGGCATGTGCCAGGCGGATGTTACGAGCAGCCAGCGTTCACCCGGTTTTTGCGCAATCATTCGGGCAGCCTCGGTGGCATTTTCGAATGTCGTGCGGGAGCGGTTTTCAATTTCCAGCCGCTCCGGCGGCAGGCCGTAACGGCCGATATTCGTTTTGATCTGCTCGGCTTCATTGCCGTATCGCGCCAGCAATGCGCCTTGTCCACCGCTGAAAACAATGCGGGCAGAAGGAAATTCGCGAGCAAGCGCGATCATGGCCGTGATGCGATCAGCCGCTTCGTTCAATTCCAGTCCGTGGCCGCGGTGAAACGAGACGGTTGTGTCGAGGGATCCACCGAGAACGATCATACCGGTTGGCGGCTGACCTTGTCCCTGCGCCCATTGGGGAAAGCGATTTTCCAGAGGCGCGATGAGCCAGTTGGCCGCCGGAGACAAGCCGCAGATTGCGAGCATCACCAGTGCAGTCACGGCCAGCGTTCGTCCCACTCTGGCATAGCGGCTGGCGGTCAGAAGCACGCCGAGCAGCGCTATCGCCAGCAAGGCGTTGGATGGCGTTGCAAAAAACCACAGCACCTTGGAAAGCACGAACATCACGTGACAGTCACATGTCCCAGTCGGGCGCCCAGGCGGGATTGACGACTCGCAGACCGTTGGTGCGCAGGGCATTCAGCGCCTGCATTTCGGCATCTGTGAGGCGAAAATCAAAGATCGAGAAGTTCTCAATCACATGATTCAGCTTCGATGAGCGCGGGATGGCGATGCAGCCGCTCTGCACATGCCAGCGCAGCACGATCTGGTTTGGTGTTTTGCCATGCGCCTGCGCGGCGCTGACAATGGCCGGGTTTTCGCTCAGCCGGCCGCGACCGAGCGGTGTGTAGGAGGTGAAAGAAATCCCATACTTGCGGCAAGTCTCAATCAGTTTGGATTGATCGAGAAAAGGATGGTTTTCACACTGATTCGTGACGAGTGGCGCATCCGACAAGCGCACCGCTTCGTCGACCATTGCGCGGGTGAAATTGGAGACGCCGACATGCCGCGCCAATCCGCTCTTTTTCGCATCATTGAGCGCACGGATGGAGCGGGCGAGCGGAATATCCCGGTTTGGCCAATGGATCAGCAGCAGATCAACATAATCGAGATTGAGCCGCTTCAGGCTTTCTTCCGCTGATGTCTGCAAGTCGCCATCGTCGATGCGGTCATACCAGACCTTGGTGGTCACGTGCAGGTCTGCGCGCGGAACGGAAGCCAGGCGAATGCCTTCGCCGACTTCCGTTTCATTGTCATAGCGCGCCGCTGTATCGAGATGACGATAGCCGTGATTGATGGCGCCAGCGATCAGGGATGGCAGAGTATCACGCGGAATATCCCAGGTGCCGAGACCGATAGCCGGAATGCGTGCGCCATTGGCCTCGACAAAAATCTGCTCTCGTTTCTGCGCCATGGCTGTCACCCTATTTCTTGCCCTTGGTTTCCGCTTCGTAGCGCGCTTTTGTTTCGGCGTTCGGCGGATAGAGGCCGGGCAGGGGCAGGCCGCGCTCCACCTCCTTCATCACCCAGATTTCCAGACGTTCCTGTTCGTCGGCGGCTTTCACCACATCATCCAGCATTTTCTGCGGAATGACGACCGCGCCATCATCATCGGCAACGATGATGTCATCGGGAAAAATCGCGCAGCCGCCGCAGGCAATCGGTTCCTGCCAGTTCACGAAGGTCAGGCCGGCAACGGAGGCCGGGGCGACTGTGCCCTGACACCAGACGGGCAGGCCGGTGCTGCGCACGCCTGAGCCATCGCGCACCATGCCATCGGTGATCAGTGCGGCGACGTTGCGCTTGGCCATGCGCGCACAGAGAATGTCGCCGAAAATACCGGCATCGGTGACGCCCATCGCATCGGCCACGCAGATCACGCCTTCCGGCATGTCCTCAATCGCGCCACGGGTCGAGCGCGGACTCGACCAGCTCTCCGGCGTCGCCAAATCTTCCCGCATCGGCACAAAGCGCAGGGTGAAGGCGCGGCCCACTATGCGCTTGCCATCACAGTTGGCGAAGGGTTTTGGCCCGCGCAGCCAGCTGTTGCGGATGCCCTTTTTCAACAGAACTGTGGTGAGGGTGGCGGTGGTGATGCCTTGCAGGGTCTTGATATGGGCTGGCGTGAGCATGGGGAACCTGTTCTTGCGGTGACATCCAGAGGTAACGCGCGCCCTGTGGTTTCGCCAGCGCGTTTCATGCAGGGGCGCGAGAGCGCCGGGCAAGGCATTAACCGCCGCTCAAGGTTAACCGGATGAATTGCCTTTGAATGCGGCTGGCAAGGCGCGATTAACCCAAGCTGCTAACCATCCTTTCAGCCCCGCCGGGCGATCCCTGTTCCTGCTATCGAGGAGAGACAGGCATGCGCATGATCCGGGTGTTGCTGGCGGGAACAGCTTTTCTGGCGGTGCAGGGCGTCGCGCTGGCGCAACAGGCCGGCCTTGGCAATTCAGGCTGGGGTGCGTCGAACGTGCGCTGGTCCGGTATCTATGCGGGTCTGCAGACCGGTTTTGCCTCGCAGAAGTCCATCACCTCGACGCTGCATCCCGGCTTCTTCGCCACCAACACCAGTTCGTCCTCCGAGTTGATCCTCGGCGCCCATGCCGGTGCGAACGGGCAGATCGGCATGATTGTTTTCGGCCTTGAGGGCGATTTCGAGCGGACGGGGACAGCCAAGTCGTTCCGCACCGCAATTGCCGCTGGCCAATACACCGGCTCGGTTTCCGCGCCATGGGTGGTGACGATGCGCGGCCGCGCCGGCGTGTCGTTTGACCGCTTCCTTGTCTATGGCACTGCCGGCATGGCGGTGACGCAGGCGAGCGCGAAGGGTGCGGCGACCGGGCTGTTCTCCAACACCATCTCCAGCTACTTCGCCGGCATGGTGATGGGCGCGGGCGTCGAATATGCCTTTACCGACCACATCACGGCGCGCGTCGAATATCGCTACACCGATTTTGCGCGGAAGAATTTCTCGTTCTCCGGTGTCGATACATCGAAGATGGATCTGTCGATCAGCGCGCTGCGGCTCGGCGCAAGCCTGAAATTCTAACGCGCTTCAGGTCACCGGCAGGATCAGCGCGTCTTTCGCGGCAGGGCGGGCGGCCATCGCTTTGTACCAGCGTTCAATATGAGGCCGCGCCTGCCGTTCCACCGGCATATGCAGCCAGCGGTGGACCACTGCGCCAATCGGAATATCGCCGATCGTGAACGCATCGCCGCCGACATAGGCGGAGCCAGCCAAATGCGCATCCAGAATCCGCATCTTGTCCTCGAAGGATTCTATTGATGCGGCGATGGCGTTCGCGTCACGCTCCTCCGGCGCGGTGCGCACGAGGCCCATGAAGCAGGCATGCATGGCCGGGTAGGCGGTCGTGGTCTGCCAGTCCATCCAGCGGTCCGCCAGCGCGCGCGCGGCGGGATCGGCGGGCCAGAGCGACGGGTTTTTCGCGCCATGCTTGCCGGCCAGATAGCGCACGATGGCGTTCGACTCCCACAGCACGAAGCCGTCATCCTCGATGCAGGGCACCAGCGCGTTGGGATTTTTGGCCAGATAATCCGGCGTCTTGACGATGCCGAACTGGCGGCCCGCATCATGGCGCGTGAAGGGCAGGCCATATTCGCCCGCAGCCCAGACGACCTTCTGCACATTGATGGAATTGAGCCGTCCCCAGATGGTGAGCATGATTGGTCCTGCGCCGTGAATTGCCGTTGGCAAGGCTAGTCGCTACCCCTACACCTGTCATCCATGATCCTGACGCGCCAGCCTGCATTTTCCGCATGACCATTCCCGCCGATCATCCGCGCCTGCGCAAGCGCCTGCCATCCCGCAGCGAATTGTGGGCCGACGGCATCGTCCATGGGCTTGCGCTGCTGGCCGCTGTCATTGGCCTTGCGGCGCTGCTGGCGGTGACCTTTGCGCGGCGCGGCAGCATCGAAATTTCCGCTGTGATCATTTACGGCCTTGGCATGCTGCTGATGTTCGGATTTTCGATGGCGTATAATCTGACGCCGCCAGGGCCACGCAAGTGGCTGCTGCGCCGCTTCGATCATTCCGCGATTTTCCTGATGATCGCCGGCACCTACACGCCGCTGCTGACGCAGCTCAACAATTCCGTCTGGGCCTGGACGCTGGGCGCGGTCATCTGGACCGGCGCGGTGGGCGGCATGGTGATGAAGATTGCCTTGCCCGGCCGCTTCGACCGGCTGGCCATCCTGTTTTATGTGCTGCTGGGCGCAACCGCGCTCGTCGCGCTGCCGCCGCTGACGCAATCGCTGCCCACGTCAACAATGATTCTCATGGGCATCGGCGGCGCGCTGTATGTCAGCGGCATCGCATTTTATCTGTGGCACCGGCTGAAATTCCAGAGCGCGATCTGGCACGGCTTTGTGACGGCGGCTGCCGGCTGCCACTACGTCGCGATCATGCAGGCGATGACGGGGGTGTAGCGCCTCACTTCGACTTCTCAAATAACTCACGCCCGATCAGCATGCGGCGAATTTCGCTGGTGCCGGCGCCGATTTCATAGAGTTTCGCATCGCGCAGCAGGCGGCCGGTGGGATAATCATTGATATAGCCGTTGCCGCCAAGCAACTGAATGGCGTCGAGCGCCATCAAGGTCGCCTTTTCAGCCGCAATGAGAATGGCGCCGGCTGCATCCTCGCGCGTGGTTTCGCCCCGGTCGCAGGCTTTCGCCACCGCATAAACATAGGCCTTGCAGGCGTTCATCATCACATACATGTCGGCGACCTTGCCCTGCACGAGCTGGAATTCGCCGATCGCCTTGCCGAACTGTTTGCGCTCATGGACGTAGGGCATGACGATGTCGAACGCCGCCTGCATGATGCCGAGCGGCCCGCCGGCGAGCACCGCGCGCTCGTAATCGAGGCCGGACATCAGCACATTCACGCCCTTGCCGAGGCCGCCGAGAATATTCTCCTCCGGCACCTCGCAATCCTCGAACACGAGTTCGCAGGTGTCGGAGCCGCGCATGCCGAGCTTGTCGAGCTTCTGGTGCTGCGAGAAACCCTTCCAGCCTTTCTCGACCAGAAAAGCGGTGATGCCGCGCGGCCCGGCATTCGGGTCGGTCTTGGCGTAAATGACAAACGTCTCGGACACCGGGCCGTTGGTGATCCACATCTTGTTACCATTGAGGACGTAGCGGTCGCCCTTCTTGTCGGCGCGGGTGCGCATCGACACCACATCGGAGCCTGAGCCCGGTTCGGACATGGCCAGCGAGCCAACGTGCTCGCCGGAAATCAGTTTGGGCAGATATTTCCGCTTCTGCTCGTCGGTGCCGTTGCGATTGATCTGGTTGACGCAGAGATTGGAATGCGCGCCGTAGGAAAGCCCGACGCTGGCCGACGCGCGCGAAACCTCCTCCATCGCCACGACATGTTCGAGATAGCCGAGGCCGGTGCCGCCATATTCCTCCGGCACGGTCATGCCATGCAGGCCAAGCGCACCCATTTCCGGCCAGAGATCG
>JBOFFO010000476.1:0-10601 GCA_051648665.1 Beijerinckiaceae bacterium
CGCTTCATTGCCGAAGACTGGAACACCCATCGTACATGGATCGATGCAGCAGCGGCGCGCTTTGGCCGCATCGACGGTCTTATCGCCAATGCCGGTGCGCACAGCGCCATGACCTTGCGTGCGCCAGATGAAGCGGAACTCGACCGGCTCTGGGCCGTGAATTGCAAAGCGCCGCTCAATCTCATCCATTGCGCCTTGCCATATCTTGAAACAAGCGGTGCAGGCCGCATTGCCATCGTCGCGTCCATGTCCGGCAAACGCGTCCGCAATGATGCGGTGGCCTACAACATGACGAAATTTGCCACGCTGGCGCTGAGCCACGCCGCACGCCGCATTGGCTGGGAGAAGGGTGTGCGCGCCACCGCGCTGTGCCCGTCCTTCGTCCGCACGGATATGACCGCTGGCGCCGCCTTTCCGGCAGAACAGATGACGCAGCCGGAGGATCTGGCGGAGGTCGTGGCGACAGTGCTGGCCCTGCCCAATTCCGCCGCCATCGCAGAAGTGCTTGTGAATTGCCGTCTAGAGGATACGGTGTGATCCACCGGCGGCGACAGACCGCCAACCCCAGGGAGAACCGGAAAATGAGACTGTCAGGATTTGCCGGCGCGGCGCTTGTCGCGCTGCTGGCCGCCACGCCAGCGCTGGCGCAAAAGACCACGCTCGTCGTGGGCATGCAGACGCAGGATGCGGGCGTGCTCGATCCGCACATCAATTCCGGCACGCCCGGCAAGGCGTTGATGAACTGGATGTTCAACGGCCTCGTGCGCATCAAGCCCGGCGAAGCGTCGCCTGATCATATCGAGCCGGATATTGCCGAGAGCTGGACTTCCTCGCCCGATGGCAAGGAATGGACCTTCAAGCTGCGGCAGGGCGTGCAGTGCCACCATGATGGCGGCGAATTTACATCCGAAGATGCGGTCTATTCGCTGCAAAGGGCTGGCACGAAGGACAGCTCGGCATTTTCCTCCGATTATACCGCCTTCGACAAGGTCGAGGCGCCTGACAAATATACCGTGAAGATCACCTTGAAACAGGCGATTCCCAGCCTGCTCGGTCAGGTCATGAATTATCACGGCGGCAACATGGTCTGCAAAAAGGCCGCTGAAGCGCTGGGCAAGGATGGTTTCGGCAAAAAGCCGGCAGGCACCGGCCCCTTCATGTTCGCGGAATATGTGCCGCAGCAATATGTCAAGCTCGTCGCCAATCCGAAATATTTCCGTGGCGAGCCGAAGCTGAAGGAAATCATCTACCGGTTCATTCCCTCTGACTCCTCGCGCGACCTCGCCTTGCAGGCGGGCGAAATCGACATGATGATCGGACGGCAGGAGCAATCCTGGGTGGACCGCACCAACGCCACACCGGGCCTCAAGGTGCTGACCTTCGGCCCGGCGGAAATGTCGGTGATCCATCTCAACATGACCCAGCCGCCGCTGGACAACATCAAGGTCCGGCAGGCCGTGGCCCACGCCATCGACAAGAATGGCATCTGGCAGTTCCGTGGCCGGAATATCTCGCGTCCGGCCGTATCCGTTGTGCCGTCGGGCTATATGGGCACGCTTGAGGACGCCAAGCTGCTGCCGCATGACGTGAACAAGGCGAAGGCGCTGCTGGCGGAGGCTGGCCATCCCAACGGCATCACGCTGAAGGCCATTCACACCACGCTGCCGGGCATGATGACCTTCATGGAAGCAGTGCAGGCGCAACTGAAACGCGCCGGCATCACGCTCGACATTACGCCGGTCGAGCATCCGACCTTCCATCAGCAGATCCGGCAAGATCTGTCGCAGGTCGTGCATTTTCAGGCCGCGCGCTTCCCGATTGCGGACGTTTACCTCACGCAATTCTTCCACTCCCGCTCGATCGTGAAAACACCGACGGCGGTGACGAATTTCTCCCACTGCAAGGTGGCGGATGCGGAAATCGATGCCGCCCGCACCGAGCAGAACAAGGAGAAGCAGGTCGGCTTGTGGAAGACCGCGCAGGAGAAAATCGTCGCGGAAGTCTGCGCCGTTCCGGTCAATGAAATGCTGATGAACTGGGCGATCCGGGATAATCTCGATCTCGGTTATACCCTCAAGGGGTCGCTCAATCTCGGTCCGCCGGTCACGGAAATGACCCGGTTCACAAAGTAAGGCACAAGGGGCGGACGAAGGTCCGCCCCGTTTTCGCCATGGGTGCATTTCTCGTCAAGCGTCTGCTGTTTTCCATTGTCACGCTGTTCGCAGTGCTGACGCTGGTGTTCGCAGTTGTGCGCATCGTGCCGGGCGATCCGGCGCAGGTCATTCTCGGTGATCAGGCCGATGCGGCGGCGATTGCTGCGCTGCGTGGACGCCTCGGCCTCGACCGCCCCCTGTTCGAACAATATATCGGCTTTCTCAGCGGCGCAGTGCGTGGTGACTGGGGCGTGTCGCTCGTCACGGGCCGGCCCGTAATTCAGGAAATTCTCGCCGTCCTGCCCTGGACCATGGAATTGACCATCGTATCCATGATCATCGGCACGGTGATCGGCGTGCCGCTCGGCGTCTGGGCGGCCGTCAATCGCAACCGCATGCCCGATTATCTCACGCGCATCGTCTCGCTGATCGGCCTGTCCTTTCCGCCTTTCGTCTCTGCCATCCTGCTGCTGATCGCCTTTGCGCTGATCCTGCGCTGGTTTCCCGTGATCAGCGGTAACCGTGCAACATGGTGGGCGTGGTTCCAGTCCATCACACTGCCGGCGCTCAATCTCGGCCTGATCATGGCGACCTACATCACCCGCGTCACGCGTTCGGCGATGCTGGAGGTGATGCAGGAGGATTATGTTCGCACCGCCCGCGCCAAGGGCGTGCCGTGGCGCGTCATCGTCTGGCGCCATGCGCTGCGCAACGCGCTGATCCCCGTCATCACAATCGTCGGGCTTTATTTCGGCATTCTCATTGGAAATTCCGTTCTGACTGAGATCGTGTTCAACCGTCCCGGCCTCGGCAAGCTTATCATCGGCGCGCTAAACCAGCGCGATTACACCATGTTGCAAGGCATGATGGTGATTTACACGCTGATTGTCGTGCTGGTGAATGTGCTGACGGACCTTGTCTATGGCTTGGCTGATCCGCGGGTGAAATTGTCATGAGCCTGTCTGTCCATGATGCGCCGCAGGGCGGGCCGGTGCGCTGGCGTTGGCTGAAAACCACTGTGTCGGCTTTCAATGCCAACAAGACCTCATGGGTTGGTCTCGTTATCTTTATTGCCGTGACACTGCTTGCCGTGCTTGCGCCGGTGATCGCGCCGCATGATCCGCTGGAGCAGAATGTGCTGGCGAAATTGCAGGCGCCTTTCGATAATTATTATCTCGGCACCGATTATTATGGCCGCGATATTCTCTCGCGGCTGCTCTATGGCGCGCAGATTTCGCTGATTATCGGTGTCGCCTCCACCGTGCTGGCGCTGGTGATCGGTTCGGCCATCGGCATTCTCGCAGGCTGGCATGGCGGCCGTTTCGATATCGTCGTCATGCAGGCCATGGATATGCTGCTGGCCTTCCCCTCGCTGATCCTCGGCCTCATTCTCGTGGCGATGCTGGGGCCGTCGATGATGAATATCATCATCGCCATTGCCCTGACCTCGGTGCCATCCTTCGCGCGCATTGCCCGTGCGCCGACCATTGCGGTCAAGGAGCGGGAATTTATCGACGCCGGACGCGCATTGGGCTTTTCCGACATGCGGCTGATGGCGCGCCATATCCTGCCGAACATTTTCCCGGAAATCCTCGTCATGGGGTCGCTCTGGCTTGCCAGTGCCATCCGCACCGAAGCATCGCTGGCGTTCATCGGCCTTGGCATGAAACCGCCGATCGCCACCTGGGGCGGCATGATCCGCGAGGGGTTTGAGAATATTCTCGACAGCTATTGGCTGGTGCTCGCGCCCTCCATCGCCATTCTCATCGTGGTGTTCGGCCTGAACATTCTTGGCGATGGCTTGCGTGATGCGATTGATCCCAAGCTGAAGGGCGAGCGATGAGCGCGCCGCTTCTCTCTGTCCGCAATCTCCGCACCTCGTTTCGCGTCGGCGGCGTCTGGCGCAGCGCCGTGGATGATGTGTCGTTTGATGTGAATGCTGGCGAAACGCTGGCCATTGTTGGCGAGTCCGGATCAGGAAAAAGCGTCACCGCGCTGTCGATCATGCGGCTGATTTCGCCTATCAACGGCAAGATCGAGGGCGAAGTTCATTTTGATGGCCGCAATCTCGTGGCCTTGACGGAAGACGAGATGCGCACCGTGCGCGGCAACGCCATCTCCATGATTTTTCAGGAGCCGATGACGAGCCTCAATCCGGTGCTGACCGTTGGCCAGCAGATCGGCGAGGCGTTGCGCTATCACCGTGGCATGGATGCAGCAGCGGCAGAAGCGGAGGCGCTGCGCATACTCGATCGCGTGCGTATTCCCGCGTCGCGCGAGCGCATCCATGAATATCCGCATCGCCTCTCCGGCGGAATGCGCCAGCGCGTCATGATTGCGATGGCGCTGGCCTGCAAACCGAAAATTCTCATCGCCGATGAACCGACCACGGCGCTGGATGTGACGATCCAGGCACAGATTCTCGACCTGATTAAATTATTGCAGGAAGAGGAAGGCATGGCCGTGCTGTTTATCACGCACGACATGGCCGTGGTGGCCGAAATTGCCGACCGTGTCGCGGTGATGTGGAAGGGCAAGAAGCTGGAGGATGAACCGGCCGGAAAAATATTCGCGTCACCGCAGCATGGCTACACCAAGGCGCTGCTCGCGGCTGTGCCCAAGCTCGGCGAAATGGACGCGCACCCGCGCCCCTTGCGTTTTCCCGTGCTTGATCCCAACAGCGGCGCCATTCAGGTGCCTGCGGCGCTCGTGCCCGATACGGTTAAGGCAGAAGCTGCGCCGCTTCTGTCAGTTGACGGACTGACCACGCGCTTCGCCATTCGTGGTGGCCTGTTCGGCAAACTGCGCGGCCGCGTGCATGCGGTTGAAAATGTATCGTTTGAATTGCGCAAGGGCGAAACGCTGGCGCTGGTGGGCGAATCCGGCTGCGGAAAATCGACCACGGGCCGCACCATCCTGCGCCTGATTGAGCCGACCGCGGGCAAGGTCAAGTTCGACGGTGTTGATGTCGGCGCCATGCCGAAAAGCGAATTGCAGACCCTGCGCCGCAACATGCAGATGATTTTTCAGGATCCCTTCGCGAGCCTCAACCCGCGCAAGGGCATTGGCGCGGCGATTGCCGAGCCGCTGATCGTGCATGGCCTGTGCAACCGTGCCGAGGCGGATGAGCGTACAGCGGCGCTCCTGAAGCGGGTGGGGTTGATGCCGGAAATGGCGAGCCGTTACCCGCATGAATTTTCCGGCGGCCAGCGCCAGCGGATCGCCATCGCCCGCGCACTGGCCTTGTCGCCGCAGCTTGTGGTGGCGGATGAGGCCGTGTCGGCGCTCGATGTCTCGGTGAAGGCGCAGGTGCTGAACCTGATGCTTGATCTGCAGGAGGAATTTGGCCTCGCCTATCTGTTTATTTCGCACGACATGGCCGTGGTCGAGCGCGTCAGTCACCGCATCGCCGTGATGTATCTCGGCGAGATTGTCGAGATCGGGCCGCGCGCAGCGATCCTGCGCAACCCGCAGCACCCCTATACCCGCAAATTGCTCGGCGCGGTGCCGGTTCCAGATCCGGCGCGGCGGCGCAAACGTGCGGCGCTCTCGGTGGAGGAGTTGCCAAGCCCGATCCGCCCTGTTGGCTTCAATCCGCCGCCGACACGGATGCACGAGGCTGGCCCCGGCCATTTCGTTCAGGTCAACGCGGAAGCTGCCGCGCTGACCTGAAACGCTGCGCCCCGTTTGTGGATCAGTGCGCGTAACGCACCATGGACCACGTGATGTCGCCTTTTTTCATCGGGCCGGAATTGGATTCCAAATAGCCCTTGCCTTCGCCGAAAAGTTTTCCGGTTGCATCGCGCTTCACAGCGAACAGCTTGAGAACCGCCTGGAAATACGGATCTTCGCCCTGCTTGTGCGAACCCTGGCTTGTCGAGCGTGAGCCGATCGACAAAGTATCCAGCATCAGTTCGAATTCCTGCGCGAGGTTATCTTTTTTGAAACCGAAGGCTTTGTCTCTGGAGGTGTCATCGGTCTCACGCCATGTGCCACCAGTGGCGCCCTTCTTTTTCTGGCCAGCCGTTTGTGACTTGTCGGTCAGTCCCAGCACAGCCCAGTGCTCGCCTTGCTCAACCATGATCTTGTGTTGCATCTGTCGCTCCTGCTTCAGGCCCCGACAGCGCACAGTGTCACAACGCCGCCGGTCCTGACGTGCCGGCTCGCACGCTATCGCTGCGCCAGCGCAGCATGCGATTGACCGCGCCGGCCAATTCCGGCAGGAGCATCGTCAAACATGCCTCGCCCTGCTCTCCCGCGCCGCAACAGCTGCCCGGGCAGCCATGGCGGTCGACGCCTGCGTCCGTAAACGCCTCCCGCCCTGTCATGACCACGCCCGGTAGCCCGCCGATGTCCGTCTCCCTTATCCCCACTGCGCCGCTGCCGCCCGGCATCGTTGTGCCGACCGCGAAGCCGCTGTTCTCCTACAAAAAGCACTGGGCGCACCGGTTTGGCACTGCGCCGTTCTTTCCCATGTCGCGGGCAGAAATGGACGCGCTGGGCTGGGACAGCTGCGACGTCATCCTCGTCACGGGCGACGCCTATATTGATCATCCCAGCTTTGGCATGGCGCTGGTGGCCCGCCTGCTGGAGGCGCAAGGGTTTCGCGTCGGCATCATCGCCCAGCCGGATTGGCGCGATGCCTCCGCTTTCAAGGCGCTGGGCAAGCCGAATGTGTTTTTCGGCATTACCTCCGGCAACATGGATTCGATGGTGAACCGCTACACCTCGGACCGCCGGTTGCGCCATAACGACAGCTATACGCCCGGCGGCGAAGGCGGAAAGCGGCCGGACCGCTCTGTCATTGTCTATGCCCAGCGCTGCCGCGAGGCATTTTCCGATGCGCCGATTATTCTCGGCGGCATCGAGGCGTCGCTGCGCCGCATCGCGCATTATGACTACTGGTCCGACAAGGTGCGCCGCTCCATTCTCATGGATGCGAAGGCGGATTTACTGCTCTACGGCAATGCCGAGCGTGCGCTGGTTGAGGTGGCGCACCGTGTCGCGAAGTGCGGCATCAAGCAGGACTTTACCGATGTGCGCGGCGTCGCGTTTATCCGCAACGGCACGCCCGAGGGCTGGATCGAAGCCTCCGCCGACGACATCGAAAGTCCTGACGAAGGCGTGCGCCGCAAGCACATGCAGCATGTGCCGACGGTCATTCGCATGCCATCTTATGAGCAGGTTGCGGCGGACAAGGAATTATATGCCCGCGCCTCGCGCGTGCTGCACAAGGAAGCCAACCCCGGCAATGCCCTGCCGCTGATTCAGCGCCACGGCGACAAGGAAATCTGGCTCACCCCTCCGCCGGTGCCGCTGACAACGCCGGAAATGGACGGGGTATATGATCTGCCCTTCGCGCGTGCGCCGCATCCGATTTATGCGGGCCAGAAAATTCCCGCCTGGGAAATGATCCGCCATTCCGTCACGATCATGCGCGGCTGTTTTGGCGGCTGTTCCTTCTGCTCCATCACCGAGCATGAGGGCCGTATTATTCAGTCGCGCTCGGAAGAATCGATTTTGAAGGAAATCGAGACGATCCGCGACAAGACCGAAGGTTTTACCGGCGTTATTTCCGACATCGGCGGGCCAACCGCGAATATGTACCGCATCGCCTGCAAGGATCCGAAAATCGAGGCGG
This sequence comes from Beijerinckiaceae bacterium, assembly GCA_051648665.1. GTDB lineage: Bacteria > Pseudomonadota > Alphaproteobacteria > Rhizobiales > Beijerinckiaceae > Terrirubrum. The sequence continues at coordinate 7,795 of JBOFFO010000476.1, forward strand.
TGTGCCGCCGCCCGTCCTGCGTGTTTCCGGATATTTGCAAGAACCTCAACACCAGCCACGATCCGCTGATCCAGCTCTACCGCAAGGCGCGCGCCGTGCCGGGCGTGAAGAAGGTCAATGTTGCCTCAGGCGTGCGCTACGATCTGGCGGTCGAAAGCCCGGAATATGTCAAGGAACTCGTCGAGCATCATGTCGGCGGCTATCTGAAAATCGCGCCGGAACACACCGAAGACGGGCCGCTGGCGAAAATGATGAAGCCCGGCATCGGCACCTACGATGCGTTCAAGAAATTGTTCGATGCCGCGGCGAAAAAAGCCGGCAAGAAATATTTCCTCATTCCCTATTTCATCGCCGCTCATCCCGGCACGACGGATGAGGACATGATGAATCTGGCGCTGTGGCTGAAAAAGAATGGTTACCGCGCCGATCAGGTGCAGACTTATCTGCCATCGCCGATGGCGCTTTCCACGGCGATGTACCACACCGGCGTCAATCCGCTGAAGCCGGTGCGGCGCGGCGCTTCCGAGCCGGTGGATACGGTGCGCGGCCTGCGTCAGCGCCGGCTGCACAAGGCGTTCCTGCGCTATCACGACCCGGAAAATTGGCCGCTGTTGCGTGAGGCATTGAAGAGCATGGGCCGCGCCGATCTCATCGGGCCGGGCAAGCATCAGCTGATTCCGAACTGGCAGCCTGCCGGTACAGGCCTGAAGGGCGAGGGCGCGCGTGTCGGCCACAAGGGCCGCCAGCGTCCCGGCGCGCCACAAGGCCCAGCATCACGCGGCGGCCAGAAATTCCTGACCAAGGGCGTGCTGCCGCGCCGCTCGCCGCGCTAAGGGGTGAGACGCGCAAAACGGGCTGTCGCGCCGTGCGGATGTTTCCGAGCATGAACAAGCAAGCTGTTCGATAATGGCGCGCCCGAAAGGATTCGAACCTCTGACCCCCAGATTCGTAGTCTGGTGCTCTATCCAGCTGAGCTACGGGCGCGTGTGCCTTGCGGCGGGCCGGGCGGGCAAGCAGGCCTGCCGGCAAAGGGCCGGGTGACCGGCGGCGTCCTGATAGCGGGTCGCATCTGCATTGACAACCCGCATGGCAGCGCAAAACGCAGCCATTGATACAGCGGGCGCTGCGCCGGGCGGCGCAGCCCCCATGGGCCTGTGGCAGTCCGTGCGGCACGCCCTGCGCTTGCGCCCGGCGCGATGGCGGGCGAGGCTCGGCAGCCTGTTCAGGAGAGACCGCCATGTCCGATGAAACTGCCCATATCCGCGCCAGCGCCACCATTAGGCCCCGTGCCGTAGCCGGCGGGGCTGTCTGCGTCGCGATCCTGCTGGCTCTGGCTGCCGCCAGTCCAGCCGCGGCGCAGACCCGTTGCCGGGTGATGGACCCGACCGGCACAGACCTGAATGTCCGTGCCACGCCGAACGGGCGAATCGTGGGCAAAATCGTCAACGGCACCCCTGTGGCGCTGGCCGGCACGGCCTTCGATGACCAGGGCAGGCCTTGGGCGCGGGTGATCGCCGAGGATACGGCAGGCCGCGCCCGGGCGCCGGGCTGGGTGTTCCGCGAGTTTGTCGCCTGTTGGTGAGCAGCATACGGCCCTTGCTGCGCTGCAAGGCTGGATTCCCGCCCCGAACTGTGTATAAGCGCGGCCACTGGCGGCCTTTGGCCCGCCGGTACGCCGGCTTAGGCCGGCTTCATGCGACCCGCACTGGACGACATCCCGGACGGGCCGCCAAGACTCCTCCCAAAAAAAGGATCATCCGATGTCGATTACCGCTGAACGCAAGCAGCAGCTTGTGAAGGAATACGCGACCAAGGCCGGCGACACTGGCTCGCCCGAGGTGCAGGTCGCGGTGCTCACCGAGCGCATCAACAACCTGACCGGCCATTTCAAGAGTCACGCCAAGGACAACCATTCCCGCCGTGGCCTGTTGAAGATGGTGTCCCAGCGCCGTTCCCTGCTCGACTTCCTCAAGAGCCGGGATGAGGCGCGCTACCGCACGCTGATCGAGAAGCTCGGCATCCGCCGCTAAATCAGGCGTCCGTGGCGGGATATTTCCCGCCACACCGCTGCGGCGGCCTCGATGGGGCCGCTTCGCAGTCCGGGTTATGGCCACGGTGGCCATCAAGCCCGGTTCCCATGCCGCGCATGCGCCGGACATGGGCCAGATCGCCGGGCGCTGGGTTCTGAGGAACAGCAGCGCCCCGCCGTCTCGCTCATGACAGGCGCCGTTGGCGGCTCCTGTCATGAAAGAAGACCGTATGTTCAATATTCACCGCGAAGAACTCGATTGGGGCGGGCGCAAGCTCGTGCTCGAAACCGGCAAGGTTGCCCGCCAGGCCGATGGCGCCGTGCTCGCCACCTATGGCGAAACCACCGTGCTCGCCACGGTCGTCTCCGCCAAGGAGCCGAAGCCGGGTTTCGATTTCTTCCCGCTCACCGTCAATTATCAGGAAAAGGCCTTCGCGGCCGGCCGCATTCCCGGCGGCTATTTCAAGCGTGAGGGCCGCCCCTCCGAGCGCGAGACGCTGGTGTCGCGCCTGATCGACCGCCCGATCCGTCCGCTGTTTGTCGAAGGCTATAAGTGCGACACGCAGGTCATCGTCACCGTGCTGACGCATGATATGGAAAATGATCCGGACATCGTTGCGATGGTTGCGGCCTCGGCTGCGCTGACATTGTCGGGTGTGCCCTTCATGGGTCCGGTCGGCGCGGCGCGCGTCGGCTATATTGATGGCCAGTTCGTGCTCAATCCAACGCTCGACCAGATGAAGGATTTCAAGCTCGATCTCGTCGTTGCTGGCACGGC
>JBOFFO010000477.1:0-3172 GCA_051648665.1 Beijerinckiaceae bacterium
TTGGCCGGCGAGATCGAGACGCGGGCGGGCAAGCTGGCCGCTGCGCCGGATGAGGGTTTCACGCTGGCGAGCGACGGCTCAATCCGCTGGACCGGCGAGCCGGTCGCCAAATTGATCGCAGGCGAGCGGGTGCTGGCGCCACGCGCACAGGTGCTGGCCGATGAGCAGTTGACCGGCGCGGCGCTGGAAGGCGTGCAGAAGCGCCTCGACCTGTTCATCAGCGCGCACATCAAGAAATTGCTCGGCCCGTTGCAGACCCTTGAAGATGGCGAAGGCCTCACCGGCGTGGCGCGCGGCATTGCGTTCCAGATCGGCGAGGCGCTGGGCGTGCTTGATCGCGGCCCGGTGTCCAAGGATTTGAAGTCGCTCGATCAGGAAGCGCGCGGATCGTTGCGCAAGCTCGGCGTGCGGTTCGGGGCCTATACGGTTTATCTCCCGGCGCTGTTGAAGCCCGCGCCGCGCGCACTGGCGGCGCAACTCTGGGCGCTGAAGCATGGCCAGCCTGACATGAAGGGCGTCGATGATGTGCCGCGCCTGGCCGCATCGGGCCGCACCTCCATTGTCGTGGACACCGAAATTCCGCGCGACCTCTACCGCGCCGCCGGGTTTCGCGTCGTCGGACCGCGCGCGGTGCGCGTCGATATTCTGGAACGGCTGGCGGACCTGATCCGCCCCGCCATCGCCTACCGCCCGGGCGAAACCATCGGCACGCCGCCTGCTGGCGCGGCGGATGATGACGGTTTCGTCGTCACCGTCGCCATGACCTCGCTGGCGGGCTGCTCGGGCGAGGATTTCGCCTCCATCCTGCGCGGCCTCGGCTATCAGTCGAAGACACGGGACGGCGTGGCCATTACCAAACCGATCTTGCTGCCGGCCGCGACCGAGCCTGTGAAGCCGGTGGCGACCGCTGGGGCGGACGAGAGCGCAGCACAACCTGCCGCACCGGCCAGCGAAGGGGATGTCATTGCCAACGGCGTGACCACGTCTGACAGTGAGTCTGCTGGGGCGGAGGCCGGGGCTGTGCCGGTGGCGGCGGAAAGCGGGCCTGTGACAGCGGTTGAAGCTGCGGCAGCCGCGCCTGAGGCTGCTCCGGAACCGCTATCAGATGCCTCAACAGCCGCGTTGCAAGCGCCTGATGCAGTGGCCGCTGACGGCGAAGCTGCGACGGGCGAAACAGCGGAAACTGCTGCGCCCGCGACCGTTGAAATCTGGACCTTGGCGCGCCAGCTGCGCGAACATCAGCACCGGCCCCGTCACGGGCATCGCGACCGCGCCGGCGGCGACAGGCCACCGCGTCAGGGCGGGCGTCCCCATCATGGTGGCCCACGTGACGGCGCACCCGCTGGCGAGGGGCAGCCGCAAGAGAGCGCTGGTCAACAGAACCGCAGCGAGCGCCGTGATTTCCGCCCGCGCTTCAACCGCGATGACAAGCGTGACGGCGCACCGCGCGAGGGCGGTGAACGGCAGGACGGGCAGAAAAAACCGTTCCAGAAAAAATTCGGCGCGCCCGGCGGCGCATTCGGCAAGACCGGCGGGCCGGGCGGTGGCGGTGATGCGCGCGGCGAGCGCAGCAACCGGGATTTCAGGAAGCGCGATGACAAGCGCCGGGATGATGGCCCGCGCATTTTTGCCTCCGCCGCGCCGCCGCGCGACAAGAAGGCCGATCCGGATTCGCCCTTTGCCAAGCTGGCCGCGCTGAAGGCCAAGATGGAAGGCAAGGAATAATCCTCCTTGGCCGATGAGGGGACCAAGCTCCGCATCGACAAATGGCTGTGGTTTTCGCGCGCGGTGAAAACCCGTTCGCTGGCGGCCAAACTCGTTGAGGACGGCCATGTGCGCGTCAACAGCGAGCGCGTGACCGCGCCGTCAAAATCGGTGCGGACCGGCGATGTGCTGACCATCGCGCTGGAGCGGCAGGTGCTGGTGTGGAAAATTCTCGCGCTTGGCACACGGCGCGGCCCAGCGCCGGAAGCGCAGGCGCTTTATGAAAACCTCACGCCGGCGCCGGAGAAAAAAGAAACCGTCGCGGTTAGGGCCGAACGCGATGACGGTGCGGGCCGCCCGACGAACAAGGAGCGGCGCGATATGGAGAAATGGCGCGGCGGGGAATGAGGTGCAAGCGTGCGCCGATGCCGATGTGCGTTATTTCATCGCAAATTGTAGCAGCAGTGTCCGTTGCAGCAGCGAGAAATTGTTGTCCGACAACAGCGTGAGAATGATCTGGCCATTGGCGGCGCGGTGCCAGCTGATCGCTTCCATATTGTCGATGTTGAAGGCGAGATCAGCATTGATGAGCAGCGCACCCTCGATTGTCGCGCCGGGACGGATCGTCTTGCCATCGACGCGGCGGATGCGCATGCCGACGCCGCGAAAGGGCGCATAAAAGCGCTCCAGCACCAGCATGTCGCCATCAGGAAGAAATGTCAGGTCAGTGACATCGAACCCGTCGCGCGTAACATAGCGAAATTCGCCGCGCTGCGCGCCGGTAAGAATAAAGCCGAGCGTAAAATTGTCGCGCTCGTGCGAGCGCTCGCTGATGCCGACAAGACTGCCGGCCAGTGGGGATGCAGCGGGCGCGACGCCCAGTGCCTCGCACCCCTTGTTGTTCGGCATTTTTTTGAAATTCGGCGGCACGGCAATCGGCCGTCCCCGTGCCTGAAAGCCGTCGCGGCCATAGTCGAAACGGAAGACATCATGTTGTCGCTCAATGCCGACATAGGCGACGCCGCTGCTCAGCGCGAGTGACTCGGTATCATACCATTTCGTGCGCTTGAGCGGGATGCCATTGGCGTTCAGCATTGGCGCTAGCGTCGTGCTGGTGAGGCGGGCGGGGCGCCCGGCGGAATCATAATTCAGTGTGGCTCGGAACCAGCTGCCGACATCGGTAATGGCGAGAAAGCCCTTGCCATCGGCGTCCATGGCAAGCCCGGAGAGGCCACCGAACGCGCCATGCGGCGCGCTCAGCTCAAGCCCGCCGCGATACTGCAAGGCGCCGAATTGCGTCTGCGTCGATCCGCTGGCGTTGAATTGTGGAATGGGCGTGGCGGTCACCGCAATATCGACCGGCGCGGTGATGAGTGGCACCTTGCCAAAAGCGGAAGATGTGATTGCAGGCGCGGCGAGCGCAGCAGCGCCGACGCCGATCAGAAATTGCCTGCGCTGCAGCGGAAAA
>JBOFFO010000478.1:0-14153 GCA_051648665.1 Beijerinckiaceae bacterium
GCAGAGCCGCACATGGAAGCGCGCAAGTCGCTCGGTCTGCGCGTGTTGCTGTTCCTCGCGGTTTTTGCTGGCCTGCTGTACTTCACCAAGAAGCGGGTCTGGAAGCGTGTCCATGACGAGGCGCATGCCTGACACATTGTGCACAAGTCGCATTGAAAAAGGCTCCCGTGGGGAGCCTTTTTTATTGGCTGCGCCCATGTTGAAATGATCTGCGAAGGAGAGGATGCATGACCAAGGCAATGCTCGGCATTATCGGCGGCTCAGGCGTTTATGATCTGCCCGGCGTGAGTGATGTGCGCGAGCTGTCGGTTGCCAGCCCGTGGGGCGAGCCTTCAGACCGGCTGCGCATCGGGCGCATTGGTGGGCGCGAGGTTGTATTTCTGGCCCGTCACGGGCGCGGCCACCGGCTCTCGCCGTCCGGAATCAATTACCGCGCCAATATCGATAGCATGAAGCGCGCTGGCGTGACCGATCTCGTTTCGCTGTCGGCAGTCGGCTCATTCCGTGAGGAATTGCCGCCCGGCCTGTTCGTGCTTCCGGATCAATATGTGGATCGGACGGTGCAGCGGAACATCAGCTTTTTCGGAAATGGCTGTGTGGCCCATGTTTCGATGGCGCATCCGGTCGGGCCGCGCCTGCAGGAGCGGATTGCCGGGGTCGCTGCGCAAGAAGCAATCCCATTGCGGCGCGGCGGCACACTCGTGGTGATTGAGGGGCCGCAATTTTCCAGTTTTGCGGAGTCGACCGCCTATCGCGCGCAGGGATTTGACTTGATCGGCATGACCGCGATGCCGGAAGCGAAACTCGCGCGCGAGGCGGAGATCACCTATGCCACAGTCGCCATGGTGACAGATTTTGACTGCTGGCATCCCGACCATGATGCGGTCGATGTGCAAAGCGTCATCCGCGTCATGCACGACAATACGCAAAAGGCGATGCGGCTTGTGGCGCGTCTGGCCGCAGATTTTCCTGAACAGCGTGAGCCTTGCCCGGCCGGTTCACATACTGCGCTCGATCACGCGATCATGACGGCGCCGAGCGCACGTGATCCGATATTGATGAACAAGCTCGATGCAGTTATGGCGCGGGTCAATGCGCTTTCATGAGGCGTGCCTGATCCGCCGCTCCACAAACACCACACCTTGAAATTCGAACACCAGCTTTCCATCCTGGTTCACGCCGGTGTTGTGATGCGTGACAATTCCCCAGTCCGGCATGCTCGTGGAATTGCGCTTGTCCCGCAATGTCGATGTGTAGGTAACCACATCGTCCACAAACACGGGCGCATGCCATTTCAGATCGCGAAAACCGGGTGAACCGCCAAGCCGCGCAATTTTTTCTCCGCGCGCCACAGCGTCTCTGTCCTGAGCGCGCCGTGTATCGACCATCAGCCGCATCCAGACGCTGGCCGTATGCCATCCCGATGCGCACAGGCGCCCGAAATGGGTTTGCGCAGCGCCTTCGTCGGAGAGATGGAAGCGTTGAGGATCAAACTGCTCAGCAAAGCGGATGATGGCGTCGCGCGTGAAACGGTGAGAACCCAAGGCGAGCTGATCACCGATTTTTAGGTCCTCGAAAAAATGTGACATGGATTTACCCTGTCTGGCCATTGCGCCTGCCGATCATGATCCAGTTCTGCTGGACCATCACGACATCACCGTGCTGGTTGGAAACATCAATGCGAAATTCAACCATGCCACGTTCCGGCCGGCTCCGGGATTCGCGTGTGGAGACAACATGCGCGCGTACAGTGAGCGTATCGCCCGCGCGCACCGGGCGCTGCCATTTCAATGTATCGATGCCGCCAGAGCCGAGAGATGCTGCATCGAGAATGAAGGCATCTGCAATCATGCGCATCGTCAGCGACGCCGTATGCCATCCTGATGCAACCAGACCGCCGAAAAAGCTGTCCTGCGCCTTCACTTCGTCGATGTGAAAATCCTGCGGATCAAATTGCGTGGCGAAGGCGATGATCTGGTCCTTGCTCACCATGCGCGGCGGGCAGGCGAGGACCTGCCCAACAGAAAAATCCTCAAAGTAAAGCCGCGCCATGGCTCACCTCAGTTGGCGAAACGGAAATGCAACACGTCGCCATCGGCAACGACATATTCCTTGCCTTCCAGCCGGAACTTGCCGGCGTCACGCGCACCGGCTTCGCCTTTCGCTGCGATATAATCATCATAGGCGATGGTTTCGGCGCGGATGAAGCCTTTTTCAAAATCCGTATGGATGACGCCTGCCGCCTGTGGCGCGCGGGTGCCTTTTTCAATCGTCCAGGCCCGCGCTTCCTTGGGGCCGACCGTGAAATAGGTAACGAGATGGAGGAGGTCGTAACCGGCGCGGATCACGCGGTTGAGGCCCGGCTCTGTCAGGCCCACCGCATCGAGATAATCCTTCTGATCTTCCAGCGGCAGAATCGCGATCTCGCTTTCAATTTTCGCGGAAACGACGACCGCCACTGCGCCTTCTTCCTTCGCGCGCTTTTTCACTTCATCGGAAAAACCATTGCCCTTGTCGGCCGACGCTTCCTCGACATTGCAGACATAGAGCACGGGCTTGGAGGACAGCAGTCCAAGCCCTGTAAAAGTGCTTTTTTCCTCGGCACTGACTTCGACAAGACGCGCCGGCTTGCCTTCACGCAGCAGCACGAGGCAGCGGTTCATCAGATCGAACAGCTCCTTCGCCTCCTTATCGCCGCCCTTCGCCTTTTTCTCGAGCGGCGTGATGCGCCGCTCGAGGCTTTCCAGATCGGCGAGCATCAATTCCGTTTCGATTGTCTCGATGTCGGCGATCGGTGCAATCTTGCCATCGACATGGGTGATGTCGCTATCCTCGAAACAGCGCACGACATGGGCAATGGCGTCGCATTCACGGATATTGGCGAGGAACTGGTTGCCCAGCCCTTCGCCTTTCGACGCACCGCGCACGAGGCCGGCGATATCGACAAAGGTCAGTCGCGTCGGAATGATTTCCTTCGATCCGGCAATCGCCGCCAGCGCATCAAGCCGCGGATCGGGCACCGCGACGTCGCCAACATTCGGCTCGATGGTGCAGAAGGGATAATTCGCCGCCTGCGCGGCCGCCGTCTGCGTCAGCGCGTTGAACAGCGTCGATTTGCCGACATTCGGCAGCCCGACGATACCGCATTTGAAACCCATAGCTTTATCCTGTCATTCGCCAACGCATTTCACGTCGGCATGTCCTTTTGCATTCATCGCGAGCGCCACATCGCTCTGGAAGCGTTCATCCTTCCCCGTGGCGAGCAGTCCGGCGCGTTCAGCTGTGGCTGCGCACAGATCCTCAACCCAAGGCTGCTCGGCTTTGGCGAAATCACTGAGCACATAACCATGTACCAGCGCCTTGTCGCCGGGATGGCCGATGCCCATGCGAACCCGGCGGTAGTCGTTGCCCAACTGCGCGGTGATTGAGCGCAGGCCGTTATGGCCGGCATTGCCGCCGCCTTTTTTCACCCGCAGCTTTGCCGGTGCAAGATCGAGTTCGTCATGAAACACGACGATGTCGTCGAGCGCGATCTTGAAAAATTTCGCCGCTTCGCCGACGGCCCGGCCGGATTCATTCATGAAGGTTTGCGGCTTCATCAGAATGACCCGCACCCCGTCAATTACCGCCTCCGCGCATTCAGCCTGAAACCGTGTCCGCCACGCCGCCGCCCGCCAGTGCCGGGCCACCGCATCCATGGCCATGAAGCCGATATTGTGCCGGTTCCCGGCGTAGCGCGCGCCGGGATTGCCCAGTCCGACAAAGAGAATGCGGCGATCGTTCATGGCTGCGCAGAAACCCGGCGGGAAAGAAAAAGGCCGCTCGATGGAGCGGCCTTTCGGTGTGTTCGTCAGGCCGCCTTACTTCTTGGCGGCAGGCTTGGCGGCTGCAGCCGGCTTGGCAGCCGCAGCAGGCGCGGCCGCAGGGGCAGCAGCAGCTTCCGCCGCTGGGGCTTCGCTCTCCACCTTCGGCGGCGCAATGTTCGCAATCACGAAGTCACGGTCACGGATGACCGGCTTCACACCCTGCGGCAGCGTCACCGAGGAAATGCGGGCATTGTCGCTGATATCCAGTTTCGCGAGATCGACCGTGATCGATTCCGGAATGGCATCGCCGGGCACGACGAATTCGACCTCGTGGCGCACCACGTTGAGCGAACCGCCCTTCTTGATGCCGGGAGACGTTTCCTGATTAATGAAATGCACGGGCACGAAAACGCGCACGGTCTGGCCAGCGCTCAGGCGCAGGAAGTCCACATGCATGGGCTGGTCGCGCACCGGGTGTAACTGATAGTCGCGGGGCAGGGCGCGGATGGTCTTGCCATCGACATCAATGTCGAAAACCGTGGTCAGGAAGTGACCGGCGTAAATGATCTGCGTGGCCTGCTTCTGGTCGAGGCTGATGGACAGCGGCGGTTCGCCACCGCCATAGATGACAGCAGGGATCTGGTTGTTGAGGCGAGTTGCGCGGGCGGCCCCCTTGCCGACCTTGGGACGCGCGGTCGCCTTGAGCGATTTGGCTTCGGCCATTGCTTCAAGTCCTTACGGGTTGCGTCAAAAAGATTGGCCGCCGGGGTTGAACCCACCGGCAGCCGGTGATGCCTTGAGTCCCTGCCTCCAGGGGTGTCTGGGGGACGCAAGCCGGCGGCTTATAGACGCGCGGGGGCCATATCGCAACCCGAAGCCGGGCGTTTCCTGCCGTTTATCGCTGCAAACCGGCCCAGGGGCGCAACCTGTTCCACCCTCGCCGCCACCAGCTTTCTTGCGGCCGGGCTTTGCGTTCCGGTGCTTGCGGAAGAGCAGCGGCGATTCCCCAGTAATGGGCGATCTTCCGGGTGGAGCAAATGCCAGCGTCGATCATATAGGGCGCCGGCGCGCCACACTGTTCGCCGGGAAAGATCGGCGTCCCGTGGCCCATGCCCGGCACGCGGTAAAACTCCAGCCGCTCCCGGCCCATCCCGTCCCGCCACGCCCGTCGCTGGGCTGGCCCAACCGTCTCAGACAGGTATGGATCAGTCGGCACATCGAGCAAAGGGCGGAACTGGGCAATCAGGGCAATGCTGTTGATGATCGCCACGGTTTCATCGGCATCCCCGTGCCAGACCGACAACTTCAGGGGTGGAGCGCCCGCAGCCGCAGCAGGGAGGGCCGCAGCCCCAGCCACGATCTGCGCCAGCGCACGCACGTCAGGCAGGCCATTGCCAGCCATGCGCTCGAATGCCTCCTGCGGTGTCATGGCAACCCCAAACGGCACACCGGCCACAATCCCGCCCCCGGCGAACAAGCCGGGAAAGCGTGCCAGAAGCGCCGCCGTCATGGCGCCGCCGGCGGATAGTCCGGTGACATACACGCGCTTCGGGTCGAGCCGGTGGGCGCGCACCATCGCTTCGATCATCTGCCGGATTGATTCAAGCTCGCCGCCGATGGCAGCCACATCGCCTGGCTGGAACCAGTTGAAGCAGCGGAACAGGTTGTTCAACGGGGATTGTTCTGGAAACAGCACGGCAAAACCGGCCTCGTCGGCAAGGGCCGACCAGCCCGCGCCGGTGTCGTATCCGCTCGCCGTTTGCTTGCAGCCGTGCAGAACCACCACCAGAGGCGCATGCGGGGTCAGGGACACGGGCCGGTATTGCCAGGCGCGGAGCGCGCCAGGATTGCTGCCGAAATTCCACAACCGGCGCAGCCGTCCCGACGCGACATTGATGTCAAACGGCAGGGCCTGCCATTGCCGCAACCGCGCAAGCGTTTCACCCAACGGTCGCATGCGCGGTCCCTCGCAAAATCTCAATCAAACAGGCTGGAAACGCTTTCTTCCTTTGCCGTGCGGGCAATCGCTTCCGCCAGCAGCGGCGCGACGGAAATGACGCGGATGTTGCGCGCCACCTTCACCGCCTCAGTCGGCTGGATCGAGTCTGTGATGACCAGCTCTTTCAGCTTTGAAGCGGCGATGCGCGCGACCGCGCCGCCCGACAGCACGCCATGCGTGATGTAGGCATAGACTTCCTTTGCGCCGTTCGCGAGCAAGGCTTCCGCCGCGTTACACAACGTGCCGCCGGAATCGACAATGTCATCGACGAGGATGCAGGACCGGCCTTCCACATCGCCGATGATGTTCATGACCTCGGATTCACCGGCGCGTTCGCGGCGCTTGTCCACGATCGCGAGCTGGGCGTCGATGCGCTTGGCCAGCGCGCGGGCGCGCACCACGCCGCCCACGTCAGGCGAAACAACCATGCAGTTGCGCGTATCGAGCCGTTCCTTGATGTCGCGCACCATGACCGGAGCGCCGAACAGGTTGTCGGTCGGAATATCGAAAAAACCCTGGATCTGGCCGGCATGGAGATCGACGGTCAGCACCCGGTCCGCGCCTGCCTGCGTGATCAGATTGGCGACCAGCTTGGCCGAGATCGGCGTGCGCGCCGCCGGCTTCCGGTCCTGCCGCGCATAGCCGAAATAGGGGATGACCGTGGTGATGCGCTTGGCCGAGGAGCGGCGCAGGGCGTCACACAGGATCAGCACTTCCATGAGATGGTCGTTACAAGGGAACGAGGTCGGCTGGATGATGAAGACATCTTCGCCGCGGACATTTTCGTGGATTTCCACGAAGATTTCCATATCCGCGAACCGCTTCACCGAGGCATTCGCCAGCGGCAGCCGCAGGTGATTGGCGATGGATTCAGCCAGCGGGCGGTTGGCGTTGCCGGAAACGATCTTCATGGGCAGGAAAACTTCAATGCACGCGCGGGCGCCCCGACCGCGAAAGGCTTAGAGCGCATGGCTTGGCCTTAACAACCGGGCGCGCACCGGACAAGCGTCCGTCATGCAACAGGCCAAGCTATCCACGCCGCTTTGGGTTCTATTCGTCGCCAGAGAACGCCATCGGCTTGCCATTGCTCTTCTTTTCGGCAAGCGCAGTCTTCTTCTTGTCCGGGGCAGGGCCGGCGGCGACAAGAAAGCCGGCAATCTCGTTCATGCATTGCGAGGCGGCGACCTGAATAGCCCGGTCATCGACCGCAGCCCAGGGGTCGGAGCCGGACCGGAGGGGCGTGGTGCCTTCAACCCGCTGCGCACGCTTGCGGCCGGTATCATAGACATCCCAGACATATTTCAGGGCGTTCTTGCCATCCTCACCCGTATAGGCGTCGAGATAGCCGCGGATTCTATAACGGGGTGTCGCGCCGGAGCCGACCAATTCAATCTGCCGCGTCGTGGCCTCCTGTGACAGGGCGCCGGCGAAGCGATTGCGCATGGCGTCGGATCCGCCTGTCAGGCTTTCCACGGCGATCGGCACGCCGGGCGCTGAAACCTTGGGGGCGTTGGTGACGGTGCCAAGATCGGATCCGACATCGTTGCAGGCGGCCAGCAGCCCGGCCAGTGCCGCAACGAAAACGAAACGTTTGACGCGCAGGCCCAAAGACCGCGCGCTCGCCAGATCGGTCCGCATGACGCCTCCCTTATGATTATGCTGACAGCGGAGAAGGCCGCCCTTCTACCGCTATCGGACGATCAGGTCCAGATTGGCGAAGTTGAGCGCCTCCGCAGCCCCTTCTGTGACGAGATAGGTCCGGCCCAGACACATTGCCGTGGCGCTGTCGGAATCCATCAGGATCATATGGGCGAACATCACCATGCCCGGCTCCAGCACCCACGGGTTGGCCTCATACATCATCGGCGGGTCCATCCAGGAGGGCGTGAATTTTGCGCCGAGCGAATAGCCGCAAGCATTGAGCCGGTGCGCAGCAAGGCCATGGGCATCGAACACGCGCGCATGCGCCGCAAACACATCTCCGGCGGTCTGGCCCGGTCGCAGCGCGTCCTCGCAGGCGAGCAGCGCCTCGCGTGCTGCCGCATGGTAGCGCCGATGCAGCGGGTGCGGCTCTCCGACCACATGGGTGCGCATCGCGGCGCAATGATAGTGGCGGAAGGCCCCGGCGAATTCGAGTGTGAGCTGGTCCTGCACATCAAGCCTGCGCCGGCCAGTCTTGTAGCGGCACAGCAGCGCATCCTGTCCGGAACCGATAATGAATTCGTTGGCCGGATAATCGCCGCCGCCGGCAAAAATGGCACTGTGCATGCCTGCGAGAATTTCGCCCTCGTCGGCGCCGGCGCGGGTCAGTGCGATGGCGGCTGCGTCGGCGGCGTCACAGAGAGTGGCAGCGCGGCGCACATAGGCGATTTCTTCCGGCGATTTGACCGCCCGCAGCCGCGCCACAAGGCCGGAGGCATCCGCCAGCGTCGCAAATCCCTGCATCGTTGCATCCAGCGCCCGGCCATGCGCAGAGGGCAGGCCATAGCTCAGATATTCGACGCCGAGCCGGCGCCCCTGTACGCCAAAATCCGTCAGCATGGCCTTGAGGTCAGCGACCGGGTTGGCGTTGGCGCCATCCTTCCAGATGCGGATGTCGTTCAGTGTGGATGTATGCTGCGCCTGTCGCAGATCGGCAGAGCGCGTCAGCAGCGCCATGCGCCCGTCGCTGCCGACATAGAGGCACTGGAAGAAGCAGAAGCCGAAGGTGTCATAACCTGTCAGCCAGAACATCGATTCCTGCTCAAACAGGAGCAGCCCATCGAGCCGTGCGTCGGCCATCACTGCCAGCAGCGCATGCCTGCGCCGGTCAAATTCACGATCAGAAAAATGGAGCGCCATGCCGCAGTCTCCGGACGCAATGGGAGGCGCCGTCATCACGCCAGGAGCTTGGCCAGTGTCTTCCGATTCTGTTGCCGATGCCATACATGCAGGGGCATGGATCGAAAGCGTGAAATGCCTCCGCCGCCCGATGATGAGGCGGACCTTCCCATGCCTGCCGGGGATGAGGGGGAGGATGAGTCGGTCGAGGCGTTGTTGCCTGCGCCTGAGGAAACCCAGACGGAACTGGATCTCTCGGACTCCGCCGTCAGCGAACGTTTGCGCATCGGCACGGAGACCATCGCGCGCTTTGCTTCAACGCTGCCGAACAGCCCCGGTGTCTATCGCATGTTCGATAGCAAGGGCGATGTGCTCTACGTCGGCAAGGCGAAATCGCTGAAGAAGCGCGTCACGCACTATGCGCAGGGGCGGGCACACACCAACCGCGTTGCGCGGATGATCGTCGAAACCGCCAGTATGGCCTTCGTCACCACCGCGACCGAGATGGAAGCGCTGCTGCTGGAAGCCAATCTCATCAAGCAGTTGCGGCCGCGTTACAATGTGCTGCTGCGCGACGACAAATCCTTTCCCTATATTCTGCTGACGCGCGATCACCCGGCGCCGCAATTGACGAAACATCGCGGCGCGCGCACCCGTAAGGGCGATTATTTCGGACCCTTCGCCAATGCCGGCGCGGTCAATACCACGATCAACGCCCTGCAGCGCGCCTTTCTGGTGCGCACCTGTTCGGATTCCGTGTTTGAAAACCGCACACGCCCCTGCCTGTTGTTCCAGATCAAGCGCTGCGCCGGTCCCTGCACGAATGAAATCTCGCCTGAGGAATACAAGGCGATGGTCGATCAGAGCCGGGATTTCCTCACCGGAAAATCGACGGCTGTGAAAGCGACGCTGGCGCAGGAAATGCAGACGGCGGCAGAAAATCTCGAATTCGAGCGCGCAGCGCGATACCGCGACCGCCTCGCCGCCATGTCAGCCATTCAATCGACGCAGGACATCAATCCGCAGATGGTGGAGGAGGCGGATATTTTCGCGATCCATCAAGAGGCGGGGAATTTTTGCATTGAAGTATTTTTTATCCGCAATTACCAGAATTGGGGCAACCGCAGCTACATGCCCAAGGCCCACCGGTCTCTGACCACCGGCGATGTGCTCGCCTCTTTCATCACGCAATTTTATGATGACAAGCCGCCCCCACGCCTGATCCTCCTGTCAGAAACGGCTGACGAGCAGGCGCTGATCGCTGAGGCGCTGGCGAGTAAAGCGGAGCACCGTGTCGAGATTGCGGTGCCGCAGCGCGGTGAAAAACGGGACCTCGTGGCCCATGCGGCACGCAATGCCCGTGAAACCCTGCAGCGCCGCATAGCCGATACCGCCTCGCAGCAAAAATTACTGGCGGGCCTTGCCATGGCCTTCGGCTTGCCGAAGCCGCCGCGCCGCATCGAGGTTTATGACAATTCGCATATCATGGGAACGAATGCGGTCGGCGCAATGATTGTTGCAGGCCCGGACGGGTTTATGAAAACCCATTACCGCACCTTCAACATTAAATCGGAAGAACTGACGCCGGGCGACGATTTCGGCATGATGCGCGAGGTGCTGACGCGGCGTTTTTCGCGGCTGGCGCGCGAGCATCCGCAAGCAGAGCCGCAGGCTGACACCGGAGAAGAAACAGGTGACGCCAGCGCCAGTGCTGCGCCGGACGCCGATGCCTTTCCGGCCTGGCCCGATCTTGTCATCATCGATGGCGGCAAGGGACAATTGTCCGCAGCCGTTGAGACGCTGCGCGAAACGCAGGCGGCCCATGTGCCGCTTGTCGCGGTTGCCAAAGGTCCGGAACGGAATGCCGGGCTGGAAACATTTTTCCTGCCGGGCAAGCCAGCACTCAAGCTGCCGCCGCGCGATCCGGCCTTATACTTCGTGCAGCGCCTGCGCGACGAAGCGCATCGCTTCGCCATCGGCACCCATCGCGCCCGGCGTAAGCGGGCGATGGGGCAGAACCCGCTCGATGAAATCGCTGGCATCGGCCCGCGCCGCAAGAAGGCACTGCTCATGCATTTTGGCACGGTGAAAGCCATCCAGCGCGCCTCGTTGCAGGATTTGATGGGCGCGCCCGGCGTCAACGCTGCGACGGCCGCCATGGTCTATGCGTTTTTCAACGACCGTGGCTGAAGCGGCGCCGTCTGCCTGCCGCCACATGGAGCGGATCATGATCGTTCTGTGGCCGTGGGCCTGCACCCCAGCGCCATCCCCAAACGATACGGCGGGCAGCGTTGACGCATGCTGATTCCCGATGCTTTCTGCCCGCCATGAGCATTCCCGCGCCACGCGCCCGCACAGGCGGGGTCAACATCCCCAACCTGCTCACCTATGTGCGGATTCTGGCGGTGCCGGTGGTGGTGTTTCTGCTGCTTTGGCCCGAAGAGCCGGCCATGCGGTGGACCGCCTTTGGCGTGTTCGCCATTGCCGCGATCACAGACTATTTTGACGGGTATCTGGCGCGCCTGTGGGGGCAGCAGACCACCATGGGCCGGATGCTCGATCCCGTTGCCGACAAGCTGATCGTTGCCGCCTGCCTGCTGATGCTGTGCGTCGATGGCACCATTCACAGCTGGTGGGTGTGGGCCGCCGTCATCATCCTGTGCCGTGAAATTCTCGTCTCCGGCTTGCGCGAATTTCTCGCTGAGCTGCGCGTGAGTGTCCCGGTCAGCCGCGTGGCGAAATGGAAGACAACGGTGCAGCTTGTCGCCATCGGCTTCCTTATCGCCGGGCAGGCGGGTGAGCGCGTTCTGCCGGGCACGGTATTGACGGGCCTTGTGCTGCTGGTCGGCGCGGCGGTTCTGACCCTATATACCGGCTACGATTATTTCCGCGCGGGCGTGAAGCATCTGCTCAGCGCGGATGAGGACAGTGCGTGATGAAGGCCAGTTACTTTGCCTGGGTGCGCGAACGGGTCGGCGTCGACAGCGAAGAGCTGGCGCTGCCGCCTGATATTGTCACCGTGCGCGATGTCGTGCGCTGGCTGAAACAGCGCGGCGAGAATTACGCCTACGCTTTTGAGAATGACCAGCTCATCCGTGCCGCCCTCGACAAGCGCCATGTAAGGCCGGACACGCCGATTTCAGGTGCGCGCGAGATTGCGTTTTTCCCGCCCATGACCGGGGGATGACGCCTGTGCCTGTCCCGCTCACCATCCGCGTTCAAGAATGGCGCTTCGATGCCGCCGCAGAAAGCCACGCCTTGACCGAGGGCCGCCGCGATATCGGCGCTGTGGTCACTTTTACCGGCCTGTGCCGCGACGAGGGCGGTACGCTCGCCGCACTTGAACTGGAGCATTACCCCGGCATGGCCGAGGCGGAGCTTCAAGCCATTGCCATGCAGGCGGCAGAGCGTTGGCCGTTACAGGGCGTCACGGTGATCCACCGTTACGGCCGCATAGCACCGGGGGACGATATTGTCCTCGTCGTGACAGCCTCAGCCCACCGCCGTGCTGCGTTTGAGGCGGCGGATTTTTTGATGGACTATCTCAAGACTCGCGCGCCCTTCTGGAAAAAGGAGCATCGGACGGATGGTGCGTCCGGAACCTGGGTTGCGGCGAAGGAAAGTGACGATGTGGCCGCAGAGCGGTGGTAGTTCATACTGCTTGCTTTTGTTCTTATTTTGTTCTTATTTCGGGCATGTCTCACGCCCAGCTTTCCCTCCCACTCATCGCGGACGCTTGCACCGAAACGCCAGCAGGCAAGGCTTCGGCAGGCAAGGCCTCGGCGGGTAAGGCTTCGGGGAATGACGGAGCCGTCGTCGATGAGCCGGGCGGGCCGCCTAAGCCGAATCATCAGGACGAGCAGTGCGCGCCGCTTTCAGGCTCGGCGCTGGCGCCACTGGAGCCGGAATGTCCGCCCGGTCTGGCAGCGCTGTATCTGGATTTCGACAGTTTTTTCGCCAGCGCCGAGCAACATTTGCAGCCGGCGCTCCGGGGTCGCCCGGTTGGCGTCACTCCCCTGCCGAGCGAAGGCACAAGTCTGATTGCGGCCAGCCGGGAGGCGAAACGCCTCGGCCTCAAGGTCGGCACGCCGGTGCGTGAGGCCCGCCGTCTGTGTCCGGGCATTGCGATCATTCCCGCCCGCCCGGATGCCTACGTCCGGCTTCACCACGCCATTCTGGCTGTCATCGGGACGGTCGTGCCCATTCATGCGGTCCGTTCTATTGACGAGGTGGTGTGCCGGTTGCTGCTGAATGAGCAGCGGCGCGCTGTCGGTTTGGCCCGCACGATCAAGCTGCGTCTGGCGAAGGACATCGGCCCGGTTCTGACCTGTTCCATAGGCCTCGCGCCAACCGAAACGCTGGCCAAGATCGCGGCTGAAATGCGCAAGCCCGATGGGCTGGTTGTCGTGCGCGCCGAGGATTTACCCGCAGCGCTTGATGGCCTGAAACTCAATGACATTCCCGGCATCGGGCCGGGCAATGCTGATCGTCTTGCCAGGGCCGGCGTGCAGGATGTGGCTGGCCTGATGGCGCTCGCACCCAAGCAGATGCGTGCGCTTTGGGGCAATGTCGAAGGGGAACGCCTGTGGGCGGCCTTGCATGGCACGGAATGCGAGCGGCCGGTTACGCAGCGGAGTATGTTCGGTCACAGCCGCGTCCTGCCGCGCCGCGGCATGACGTATGACGATTTGCGGCCCGTTGCGCGGCTGCTCGTCGTCAAGGCGGCCCGGCGTTTGCGGCGTGAGCATTTTCTGGCGCGAACCCTGTCGCTGCGGCTGCGTCTCCAGGACGGCGATTGGGGTGCCGCTTTACGGTTTTTGGCGGTGAGGGATGACCGCAGCTTTCTTCAGGCGCTGGACCGGCTGCTGGAGCAGGCGCTGCGGGCCGGTGTTCTGAACCGCGCGCGCAACATCGCCGTCATGCTGACCGACATCGTGGCTGTCGCGGATAAGGAGCAGGATTTGCTGGCCGAGCGGGAGGAAGATGCGGGGCAGGCGCGCTGGGAAATCCTGTCCGAGATGGGGGACCGGCTCAGCGCCCGCTACGGGTATGCCGCGCTGCGGCTGGGTTTACAGAAACAGCCACCGGGCGGCTATGCGGGCGGAAAAATCGCTTTCGGGCGCATTCCGGATCTCCATGACTTTGACCAGGCCGATCCGGATTCCAGCCCAAAAAAGCCGCGCCGTCAGTGAAACCTGTTCACAGCTTTTCCACAGATCGCCCCACAGGCGCACGCGATATCCGCGCTATGTTCACGTTTGTTCTGCCGTTGCGGCATGTTATTGCCTTGAGAGAACAAATTGCGGCGAAAAGCAGGCGGCCCGAATACTTGAGGCACTTGGAATAGGATAAAGCGCAGCACGGCAAAAATGCCGGGCCGCCCCAAATCAGGCGAGCCTATGCCGTCAAGCCGCCTTGCGAGCCGGTGTCACCGCTGCCGCGTAATCCTCAATCATCGTGCGTGAGATATTACCCGGCGTATATTTATGTGGGCCAATTTCGGCGACCGGCGTCACTTCGGCTGCGGT
>JBOFFO010000479.1:0-14208 GCA_051648665.1 Beijerinckiaceae bacterium
TATTTTGTAACATGCTGGGCGTAGCGCGTCTCGAACATGAAGGCGAGAGTGTTGGTGAGCTTGATCGGTTTCAGCTCGTTTGTGCTGGCATGGTTGAAGGCGTCGGTATCTGGACCATGCGGCAGCATGCAGTTATGCAGACTCATGCCACCGGGCGTGAAGCCCTGCGGCTTGGCGTCATACTGGCCGTAAATCAATCCCATGAATTCCGACATGATATTCATGTGATACCAGGGCGGCCGGAACGTATCCTCCGCCACCATCCAGCGGTCCGGGAAAATCACGAAGTCAATGTTAGACGAGCCAGGCGTTTCCGATGGCGAGGACATCACCGCGAAGATCGACGGGTCGGGATGATCATAGGAAATCGATCCGACGGCGTTGTAGCGGCGCAGGTCATATTTATAAGGCGCGTAGTTGCCGTGCCACGCCACGACATCAAGCGGTGAGTAGCCAAGCTGGGTGCGCCAGAGATTGCCGCCCCATTTCACGGTCAAACCCGTTGGCACATCGCGATCTTCATAGAGCGCGACCGGCGTCATGAAATCGCGGCTGTTGGCCATGCAATTCGCCCCAATCGGGCCGCGATCGGGCAGGGTGAAAGCGCCGCCGTAATTCTCGCACAGATAACCGCGCACCGGATCATCGCCGATCTCATGCCGGAATTTCACGCCGCGCGGAATTACAATGATCTCGCCCGGTTCGGCCTCGATCATGCCAAACTCCGTAAAAAAACGTTGGCGGCCGAGTTGCGGCACGAACAGCATTTCAGCATCGGCATTATAGAACACCTCGTCCTTCATGGACGCCGTTGCGATGTAGATGGAGGCCGCCATGCCGGTTTGCGTATGGGCATCGCCGCAGGTGGTCATGGTGTGAATCCCTTGAATGAGATTCATCTTCTTTTTTGGGATTGGCGTCGGATCCCAGCGCAGCTGCTCAATCGGCATATCGATTTCGCGGCAGGGTGCCGTGCGCCACAAACCAGCTTTTACTTTCTTGAACTGGCCGGAATGCTTTACGGACGGGCGGATGCGATAAAGCCAGGAACGCTCGTTGCTGTGGCGCGGTGCGGTAAAGGGCGAGCCGGACAACTGTTCGGCATAAAGACCATAGGCGCACCGCTGCGGCGAATTTTTGCCGCGCGGCAAGGCGCCGGGCAGGGCTTCCGTTTCAAAATTATTGCCGAAGCCGGACATATAGGCGAATTGCGCATTGGCGGGCGCAGAGGGCGTGCTGGGCTGCACTGCCTCGATCTTTGAAATCTTTCCCATATCATTCTCCCGTTTTATGGTCCCGGTTCCGGGGATGTATCGTTGTGGCCTGTCATTGCAGCGCGCGCGGCTGCGATGGCTTCAATCAGTACCGCATGATCGCCGATCTGATTGGCGAGCAGCAGAATGAGCCGCGCATTCAATGCCTCGCTGTCTTCACGCGACAGATTGCGATGCGCTGCAATCAACGCTTCATAAAAATCATCCGGTGCGGCGATATTGCTGTCGGTCCTCAGCTTTGCGGTCATGCGGTGGCTCCGCGTTTGCTATTGCCCGTGGCGATCGTCATGGCGCGGCTGATCTTTGCAGCATCGAGATGACGCCAGCGCGCGCAGACATGCTGGTCGGGCCGGATCAGGTAGGTTGTGCCGGGTTTCGCATCATAGCGTTGCGCCGCCAGCGCTGTGTGATCCTCAACGCAGGCGATGCTGTTGATCGGCGCGCGCGCGGCAAAATCAGGCAGCACCAGCACGGCGCAGAGCGGCACGGCGCTGCCTCCGATAATCGCAGCCATATCGGCCAGCGCTTTTTCGCGGCGTGCCTCATTGGAGAAATGCAGCAACGTAAACGTCTCGCCGAGATGGTTTAACAGCCAGCTCTCACCTTTCGCGGTTCGCACCGGGGCGTCTGCGCAAGGGGCACCTGGCACCATCATGCCATGGAAAGGCTCGGCATCCGGCGTATTCAGTGATGAATTAAACAGTGTTGCCGGCACCGAGAGGCGGCCGCTGTTGACCAGTTTGCGCGCGAAGGGAAAATCGCGTGCCAGCGCCAGTGTGGCATCGCGAAAGACACGGCTGACATCGCTCTTTGGCGTGATGAAATCAGTCGAGCGCGTGGAGTTGAGAATGTTCTCGTCGGCTGCATACTCGCGCTCGGTGCCGTAGCTGTCCAGCAGGGCGTCTGGCGCCAGCCGGTCCAGCACGAGCTTCAATTTCCAGACCAGATTGTCTGCATCCTGCACGCCGGAATTGGCGCCACGTGCGCCAAAGGGCGAGACGCCATGAGCAGAATCGCCGGCAAAAAATATCCGCCCGTGCCGGAAGGCATCCATGCGTCGGCAGGTAAAGGTGTAAACGCTGGCCCATTCGAGATCGAATGCCGCGTCTTTACCGAGAAGCGCCTTGACGCGCGGAATAATGCGCTCCGGCTTTTTTTCTTCTTCCGGGTCGGCGTCCCAGCCCAGCTGAAAATCGATGCGCCAGACATTGTCGGGCTGCATGTGCAACAGCACGGACTGGTTGGGGTGAAAGGGCGGATCAAACCAGAACCAGCGCTCGGCCGGAAAATCCGCCTTCATTTTCACATCGGCGATGAGAAAACGGTCGCGGAACGTTTGCCCCTTGGAATCGAGGCCGAGTATGGCGCGCAGGGGTGAGCGGCTGCCATCGCAGGCGATGATATAATCGGCAGTGACCTGATAGGGACCGTCCGGCGTTTCGACCGTCACGGCAGCGCGCTCCCCGTCTTGCGCAATGGCGGTCACCGCATTTTTCCAACGCAAATCTATGGCGCTGTATTCAACCGCGCGCTCTACCAGAAAGCCTTCGGCATAATATTGCTGAAGATTGATGAAGGCCGGGCGGCGGTGACCTTCCTCCGCCAAGAGATCGAAGCTGTAAACAAGCTCATCCTTGAAAAAAACCTTGCCGCGATTCCAGGAGACGCCTTTTTCGACCATGCGGTCGCCGCAGCCGAGACGATCCCAGATTTCCAGCGTGCGTTTGGCGAAGCAAATCGCGCGCGATCCGGCGGAGAGACGGTTGTCATCATCAAGCACCAGCGTTTTGACACCGTGCTGTGCCAGATCGATGGCGGCAGACAGGCCAACCGGGCCAGCGCCGACGACAATCACGGGATAATGTGCGGGCTGCGCCGCATCCTGATCCGGGCTGCGCCGATAGTCGAAGGTCAGCGACTGATAATCGACCGCCTGTGGCATGGACGATCAACCCTCCAGCGCGTGCCACATTTGAATATCGCGCTCTGCGGTCCAAATGCGCGGGTGAGTGATGCCTTGCGCCTCATCATAGGCGCGCGATACGTCAAATGGCAGGCAGTGGTCGAAGATCACCCAATGCCCGTATTTCGGCCGCAAGGTGTCGCGCGCTTCTTCATAGACAGCGCGCAGCGGTTGTTTCTCCGCCGCGCCCTTGCGGGCGATGGCATAAACGTCGCTGATAAAGGCTGCGGTTTCATCGATGCCCTGTTGCACCTGCGCCAGATTTTTCAGCGCTGCGCCCCGGCCAGGCACCAATTTTTCTGCCTTGAAGGTGGCGAGATTGGCCAGGGTTGTCGGCCAGTCGGAAAAATAGGCGTCGCCGGCGTAGGGAGTCGCGCCAAATTCGACGAGGTCGCCAGCGAAAAGCGTTTTTTCCTGCGGCAGCCAGACAATGGTGTCGCCCTTGGAATGGCCGCGGCCGACCTGCAGCAGCTTCACCTCGAGCTTGCCCATCCAGAGCGTCATTTCATTTTTGAATGTCATGGTCGGCCATGTCAGGCCCGGCACGGATTCGACGGCCCGGAACAGGCGTGGAAAACGCTCGATCTCGCTTTTCATGTCCTGCGCGCCGCGCTCGACAATGAGGTCATAGGTGTCATGGCTGGCGATGATTTCCTGCGCGCCATAGCCGCTCGCACCCAGCACGCGCACCGCGTGATAATGCGTGAGCATGACATAACGGATGGGCTTGTCCGTCACCGTGCGGATTTTTGCGATCACATCCTGCGCCATCACGGGCGTGGCCTGGGCATCGATCACCATGACGCTGTCATCGCCGATAATAATGCCGGTGTTGGGGTCGCCCTCCGCCGTATAGGCCCAGGCATGGTCCGAAAGCTGTTCGAACGTGACCATCTTTTCAGCAACATCGGCCTGAGACGCGAACTGTTTGGTCGGCGTGGCGCTCATCGTGACGAATCCCCTTGTCGGTGCCGCAGCAGGCAGCCTAGCGCAGATGGCGTGGCTTGACTTTCACTAGCATATTATTCGATATAGTGCAATGCATTCGATAATGGAGAATAATTCGGATGGATCGGGGGCGGGGCGACAGCCGGGGTATCCAGTCCATTGAGGTGGGAGGCCGCATTCTCGCCGCGCTTGCCGCGGCCTCTGGGCCGCTGGCGCTGAAGGATCTGGCGCGGGCGGCAGACATGACGGCAGCGAAGGCGCACCCCTATCTGGCGAGCTTTGCCCGCATCGGGCTGGTGGAGCAGGAGTCGGCGACCGGCGCTTACGAGTTGGGGCCGATGGCGGTGCAGCTTGGGATGGCCGCGCTGTTGCGGCTCAATCCCGTGCGGATGGCAATAGCGGCGGCGGGACCATTGTCGCGCGCCCTCGGCCACACCGTGGCGGTGGCGGTTTGGGGGTCGCACGGACCGACGATCATCCACATTGAAGATTCGCCTCGCGCCATTCACGTCAATATGCGCGCCGGCACGGTGATGTCGCTGATCGGCACTGCGACAGGGCGCGCTTTCGCGGCATGGCTGCCGGAGGCAACCGTCGATGAATTTTTGAAACAGGGCCACGATGGCGTCGGCGATGTGCGCGGACGAAAAATGTCTCGGCACATTTTTGAAGAATTGATTGCGCGCACGCGCACCGATGGCGTGGCGCGCACCGTTGATGCGCCGATTCCCGGCATCAGCGCCTTATCCGCTCCCGTGTTCATGCATACGGGTTCATTGGCATTGGTCATCACGGCGCTGGGACCGAGCGCAGGATTTGATGCGAGTGCGACCGGTGCGGTTGCATTGTCTTTGCGCGCAGCGGCGCAAGAATTGTCGGCACGGCTTGGTTTTCGGACTGTGGCATAAGAAAAAAGCCGGGCTTGGCCCGGCTCTTTAATACCTTGGAAAATTTACCGCCGCCAGCGATCCATTTCATACCAAGCCGGCTGGCGGGTGTAACGCGCATAGCCGGAACCGAGCTTCCACAGCGCACCTGCGGCGAACGCGAGGCCCATGCCAATCGCCAGCGTGGTCAAGGGACGTTCTTCGAGCATGCGGCTGACCTGCTGTTTTGCATCATGGGCCAAATCCGCAGCGGCATCTTTTGCTGCCACAGCTTTTTCACCGGCCACATGCGCGGCGTCCTCGGCGTAGGATTTGGCATCTTGCCAGGTTTCGCTGGCCTTGGCGGCGAGATGATCCGCGCCACGCTTTGCCTCATGCGCGAGGGATTCAGCGCCGGCTTGGGCATCCTGCGCGGTGTGGCGCACAGCATCTTCGACCTTGCGGATGGTGGACATAGCATTCTCCAGACATGACTTGAAATTTGGCGTGTTCTGGAAGCCAAACGTTACCGGCGGCGAATGGTTCCCGCCTCCGCGCATCCGCTTTTGTTCAGGGATAATGCCGCCTAGCGCTTAGCCGCTTTCAGCCGTGCCAGCACTTCCGGCGTCGGATTTCCGTCGGCGGGGTGAATGCCTTGGGAGAGTTGAAATTGCCGGACCGAGTCGCGCGTGCCGGACCCGATCTTGCCGTCGATCTTGTCGCGGTACAAACCGAGCCTTGCGAGTTGGCGCTGCACTTCGGATTTCTGCGCTGTCGATGGCAGTGGGTCGCGCGCTGGCCATGTGCCTTGAATCGCGCTGCGCCCCATGATGCGGTCGCCGAGATGGGCAACACCCATCGCATAGGCATCGCTCATATTGTATTTCTTGATGACATCGTAATTCTCGGTGACGAGAAAGGCCGGGCCGCTGGCGCCAGCGGGCAGATACAGGCGCGCCTCACCGGAAAAACTCATGCCGCGTGATGTCGCAGGACGCACGCCGGCAGTGGCCCATGCCGAAAAGCTGCGGCGCATGGTGCGGTAATCGAGATTATCCGGAATTTCGACCTCGACGCCCCAGGGTGTGCCGCGTTGCCAGCCATGCTGTGCGAGATAATTGCCGGTGGAGGCGAGTGCATCGGGAATGGAGCGCCAGATGTCCTTGCGGCCATCGCCGTTGTAATCGACGGCATATTTTAGAAAACTCGTCGGCATGAACTGGGTGTGGCCCATCGCGCCGGCCCACGATCCCCGGAAATTGTCGCGGCTGATATGGCCTTCTTCAAGAATGCGCAGCGCGCCGATCAACTCGGTGGTGTAGAATTCGCGGCGCTGGCTGGCGTAAGCGAGCGTTGCCAGCGCGCGGATGATGTAAGTGTTGCCGAAACCTGCGCCGTAATTCGTCTCCATGCCCCAGACGGCGAGGATGATTTCCTTCGGCACACCATACTGGCTTTCGACGCGCGCCAGCGTATCGGCGTATTGCGCTGCCATCGCGCGCCCTTTTTCAATGCGGCCGGCGCTGACGGCGCTGCGCAGATAACCCCAAATCGGTGCGGAAAACTCCGACTGCTTTTTCGTCAGGGCAATGATGGATGCATCGGGCGTTACGCCGGCGAACGCCTCATTGAAGGTTTCGCGGCTGACGCCATTGGCCTGCGCCTGCGGCCAGAGCGACTGGATAAATCCGTCAAAGCCACTGCGCGCCTGTGCGGATGCAACCTTTTGCTGGGCATGGGCATCGGGCATGGCGGTCATCATCCCAAACGTCGTGGACAAAAGAGCGGCCAGACCGACGGCGGATTTCTGAAGAGATTTTGTCAACATGCGATTCACCATGATTGCCCGATCCTGTCATGGGGCAGAGTGATTGACAAAAAAAGAACGGCCCGCGCGGGGGCGGGCCGTTGGTTTGTTCAGTTTCCAGCAGGCGCAATCAATCCAGTGTGACGGGCGGCACGGGCAGCGTTTCCGTGGCCGGGGATTTCGGCTTGATCTCGTCAAGGGTCGAAGGCGGCGGCACGGCCACTGGCGCCGTTGGCCGGGGTTCGGCACGGGCGGCCGGTGCGGCGGCGGGCGGTGGTATTGCGGGCGTGGCGACCTGCGGGGCCGGGGCTGGCGAAGGCTTCGGCGTCTCAACCTTCAGGGGTTCGTTAGGAACAAGCGGCGTGGACTGCACCGGGTTCGGCAAAATCACGCGTGGCGCTGGCTTGGCTTCTTGCGTAGCCGGTTCAGGCTGCGCCGGTTTGGCGGGTGTGCGCGACGGGCGGACAATCGCCGGGCGTTGCGGCTTCGCCTCCGGTTTTGCATCTGGCGTCACCGGTGCAGCAGGCGTTGCATTGGCGCGTGGCGCGGGCGCAGGGGCTGCGACCGGCGGTGCAAGCGGCTCCACGGTAATCGGCCGCTCGCCCTGAATCGGCGGCTCAATGGCGGCGCGTGTCTCCCGTTCCCCCGGGCGGTCCCCCGGCGGTCGGGCGGCGCGGCGATCCGGCACCACGGTCGTGCTGCGGATGTCGCCATCATAGGCGCCGACAACGATGCGCACGCGCTGGCCCCCACCTGTGGAAGCCTCTGCTACATAAACGCCGCCGGTGCGGCGCGGGCGCGACACGACGCGATAGCCCTGCTGGCGCAGCAGATACATGACTTCGCCGGAGGTGTAGGCATCATCCGCATCATCGAGCGGGCCGGGCACATAGCCGGGCGGACGGGGATAATAATCAACAATTGGCGGTCTTGGCCCAAACGGCGACCAGTAGAATTGCGCGTGCGCAGGCATAGCGGTCAGGGTGGCGAACCCCAAAGCCCCGGCGGCCAGAACGTGGCGGATCATCAGCACATCTCCAGAAGCGGCGCATCGCCGTTCAGTTGCGGGATTGTCGCAATGATTGCGGCGGACGCAAGGCGCGGATGCGCGCCCGCCGGGGAATTGTCAGGGCAAGCCAGCGCCGCGCCGCGCCGCCGCCACCAGCGCATCAACATCTTCCTCGCGCGTCTGGAACGAGCAGATCAGCCGCACAAAGGCTTCGCCGGCTTTGGGTGCGCGCTCCGGCGCAACCGATCGGCCCGCCCAGGGATAATACCGCGCGACGGCGCGCATCGCCGCTTCTACCGGCGCAGGCAGGATCGGAAACACCTCGTTGATCTGGCGCGGCCAGGCCAGTCGAACACCGGGAATTTGCAACAAGCCCTGCTCGAGTCTCGTGGCGCAGGCATTGGCGTGGCGGGCAAGCGCCAGCCAGTGATCATCCTTCAGCCATGCCTCCATCTGCGCGCCGAGAAAGCGCCCCTTGGACAGGGTATGGCCGCCGCGCTTGCGCTGGAACGGAAAGTCTGCGGCGCGCGCGCCATCGAAAAAAATTACAGCCTCGCAGGCCCAGCAGCCATTCTTGGTCGCGCCGAGCGACAGCACATCGACACCGGCTTCCCACGTCATCGCTGCAGGCGTCACGCCCAGAGCCGCGACGGAGTTGGAAAAGCGCGCGCCATCCATATGCACGACCATCCCGGCATCGTGGGCAATGGCGGCGAGAGCCCGCACCTCGTCCGGCGTGTAGATCGTGCCGGCTTCCGTGCCTTGCGAAAGGGAGAGGGCGGCGGGCTGAACATTGCGCACCGCGCCACGCGGCAACAGCTTGAGCATCGCCCGCAACGCGTCCGGCGTGATCTTGCAGCCTTCGCCGGGCATGCCGATCATCTTCGCGCCGTGGGTGAACATTTCCGGCGCGCCCACTTCATCCTCGACGATATGGGCTTCCTCATGGGCGAGCACTGCGCCCCAAGGTGGCACGACCGCCCCAAGGGCAAGGGCATTGGCGCCTGTGCCGGTACTAACCAGAAACCCCGCAAGATCATCTCGGGCGAAGATCTGCTTCAGCCGGGCCACGGCCGCGGCGGTGATCGCATCGGCGCCATAGGCAGGGGTGTAACCGCGATTGGCGGCCGCTAGCGCCGCTTCAATAACCGGACTGACGCCGGCGGCATTGTCACTGGCAAAGTCTAGAGAGAGGATCATTTGGCGCAACCGTGAAAGGGCAGAACCCGCACAAACGCGAATGTCGCGGCGCTGTCAAAAGCGGCCATGAGGTTGCGACAGCGTTCGTTTTGCATTCTATTTATGACTTTCATTCCAGTTTTATTGAAATAAAATTACCCGATTGCACTTTTATGCTTGTCGCTGAGTCAATACTCTGCTTAGGACGAGTCTAAATAGGACAGGATTGCTGTCTCTTTGGCGGCGGTGAATGAGGTGTGTCATGGGCCATGATCAACAGGAAGGCGCGGCGACTGGCGGTGCGCGCCGTGATGATGTGAAGCTGCGCCCGGTCGCTACCCCGCGCACCCGGCCTATCGCGGTTCCCGGACTCCCCGGCGCGCAAGGGCTGTATGACCCGGTCAAGGAGAAGGATTCCTGCGGTGTCGGCTTCATCGTTGATATGAAGAACCGCAAGTCGCACGCCATCGTCGACAAGGGTCTTCAGATCCTGATGAACCTCGACCATCGCGGTGCGGTTGGCGCCGACCCGAAGCTGGGCGATGGCTGCGGCATTCTGGTGCAGATTCCGCACCGCTTCTTCGCTGAGGAAATGCAGGCGCAGGGCGTGACCCTGCCGGATGCGGGCGCCTATGGCGTCGGCCACCTGTTCATGCCGCGCGACAAGGAAGGCTATGCCATCGCTCACGCGCAGGTGGAGAAGGCGCTGGCCGATGAGGGCCTTCCACTGCTCGGCTGGCGCGACGTGCCGGTGGACAATTCCGATCTCGGCGAAATGGTGCTCGCCACAGAGCCGCTGCATCGCCAGATTTTTGTTGGCAAGCCATCCGCCGCGATGGATCAGGAGACGTTCGAGCGCCGGCTGTTCATTGCCCGCAAGGTGATCTCCAACGCGATCTATGACCTCGCGGACAAGCGCACGCGCGGTTATTATCCGGTCTGCCTGTCGAGCCGCACCATCGTCTACAAGGGCATGGTGCTGGTGACGCAGCTCGGCGGTTATTTCCGCGATTTGCACGATGCGCGTTTTGAATCGGCGCTGGCGCTCGTGCATCAGCGTTTCGCGACGAACACCTTTCCGACATGGCAGCTGTCGCACCCCTATCGCATGGTCGCGCATAATGGCGAAATCAACACGCTGCGCGGCAATGTGAACTGGATGGCGGCGCGGCAGGCTTCGGTTGATTCCGAACTGTTCGGCAATGACATCGAGAAGCTCTGGCCGATTTCTTATGAAGGACAGTCGGATACTGCCTGCTTCGACAATGCGCTCGAATTTCTCGTGCGCGGCGGTTATTCGCTCGCGCATGCGATGATGATGCTTATTCCCGAGGCGTGGGCCGGCAATCCGCTGATGGATGAAAGTCGCCGCGCTTTCTACGAATATCATGCCGCGCTGATGGAGCCGTGGGACGGGCCGGCGGCGGTTGCCTTCACCGATGGCCGGCAGATCGGCGCGACGCTCGACCGCAACGGCCTACGCCCGGCGCGCTATCTCGTTACCAATGACGGGCTTGTCGTCATGGCGTCCGAAATGGGCGTGCTGCCGATTGCCGAAGAAACCATTGTCGAGAAGTGGCGCTTGCAGCCCGGCAAGATGCTGCTCATCGATCTGGAAGAAGGCCGCATCGTTTCTGATGATGAAATCAAGAAGCAGATGGCGGAGGCACTGCCCTACAAGGAGTGGCTGAACCGCACGCAGATCGTGCTGGAAGATTTGAAGCCGGTGGAACCGCGCGCCTCGCGCACCGATGTGTCGTTGCTCGACCGGCAGCAGGCGTTTGGTTACACGCAGGAAGACACCAAGCTGCTGATGGCGCCGATGGCCGTGACGGGCCAGGAGGCTGTCGGTTCGATGGGCACGGATACGCCGATTTCCGTGCTCTCCAACCAGTCGAAGCTGCTCTACACCTATTTCAAGCAGAATTTCGCGCAGGTGACGAACCCGCCGATCGATCCGATCCGTGAAGAACTCGTCATGAGCCTCGTCTCCTTCATCGGGCCGCGGCCGAATATCCTTGATCTGGAAGGCACGTCGCGGCGCAAGCGTCTCGAAGTGCGCCAGCCGATCCTGACCAATGAGGATCTCGAAAAAATCCGCTGCATTGGCCATTACGAAGACCGGTTCGATACCAAGACGCTCGATATCACCTATCCCGTGGAAGCGGGCGCGGCGGCGATGGAAGGTGCGCTGGAGCGGCTGTGCGACCGCGCGGAATCGGCGGTTGCCGGCGGCTACAACATCATCATCCTGTCGGACCGTCTGGTCGGGCCTGATCGCATTCCGATTCCCGCGCTGCTCGCGACGGCGGCGGTGCATCACCACCTGATCCGCAAGGGTCTGCGCACGTCGGTTGGCCTTGTGCTCGAATCCGGCGAGCCGCGCGAAATTCACCATTTCTGCTGCCTCGCCGGTTATGGCGCTGAGGCCATCAATCCATGGCTCGCGTTCGAGACTATGGAAGACATGCATGAGCGCGGTGAATTCCCGAAGGAGGTGGACGAGAAGGAAGTCGTCAAGCGCTACATCAAGTCGATCGGCAAGGGCGTGCTGAAAGTGATGTCCAAGATGGGCATTTCCACCTACCAAAGCTATTGCGGTGCGCAGATTTTCGACGCCATTGGCCTCAACTCCAAATTCATCGCAAAATATTTCACGGGTACCGCGTCGCGGATTGAGGGGGCGGGCATCGATGAAATTGCGCGCGAAACCGTGGCGCGGCATACTGATGCATTTGGCGACTCGCCCGTGCTGAAGAGCACGCTCGAAGTGGGCGGCGAATATGCTTACCGCACACGCGGCGAAGCGCATGTCTGGACATCGGAGACAGTGTCGCTGCTGCAACATGCGGTGCGCGGCAATGCCCAGGACAAATACCGCGATTATGCGCGCATCATCAATGAGCAGGAGGAGCGGCTGACGACGCTGCGCGGCCTGTTCCGCATCAAGACCGCGAAGGAAATCGGCCGTATGCCGGTGCCGATCGAAGAGGTGGAGCCGGCCAAGGAACTGGTGAAGCGTTTCGCCACTGGCGCCATGTCATTTGGTTCGATCTCGCGCGAGGCGCATGAAACGCTCGCCATCGCCATGAATACGCTGGGCGGAAAATCCAACACCGGCGAAGGCGGCGAGGAAGCGCAGCGCTACAAGCCGCTGGCAGATGGGCGCTCCAAGCGCTCGGCGATTAAGCAGGTGGCGTCCGGCCGCTTCGGCGTCACCACGGAATATCTCGTCAATTCCGACATGATGCAGATTAAAATGGCGCAGGGTGCGAAGCCTGGCGAGGGCGGCCAGCTGCCAGGCCACAAGGTCGATGCGGTGATCGCGAAGGTGCGGCACTCCACACCGGGCGTTGGCCTGATCTCGCCGCCGCCGCATCACGATATTTATTCCATCGAGGATCTGGCGCAGCTGATCTTCGACCTGAAGAACACCAATCCGCGCGCCGATGTTTCAGTGAAGCTCGTGTCGGAAGTGGGCGTTGGCACGGTGGCGGCGGGCGTTGCGAAAGCGCGCGCGGACCACATTACCATTTCCGGTTTTGAAGGCGGCACGGGTGCTTCGCCGCTAACCTCGATCAAGCATGCAGGTTCACCGTGGGAAGTGGGTTTGGCGGAAGCGCAACAAACGCTGGTGCTCAACCGCCTGAGGGGTCGGGTAGCGTTGCAGGTCGATGGCGGTTTACGCACAGGCCGCGACGTGCTGATCGGTGCGCTGCTTGGCGCCGATGAATTTGGCATGGCGACGGCGCCGCTGATTGCGGCGGGCTGCATCATGATGCGCAAGTGCCATCTCAACACCTGTCCGGTGGGCGTGGCCACGCAAGATCCGGTACTGCGCAAGCGGTTCAAGGGTACGCCGGAGCATGTGATCAATTTCTTCTTCTTCATTGCAGAAGATTTGCGCGAGCAGATGGCTGCGCTCGGCTTCCGCAAGCTCGATGATCTGGTTGGTCGTTCCGATCTGCTCGATACGGACAAGGCGATTGCGCATTGGAAGGCGCATGGCCTCGATTTCAGCCGCTTGTTCCATCGCCCTGACGTCGGGCCTGACGTGCCGGTGCGCCATGTCGAATTGCAGCAGCACCCGATCGAGAAAATTCTCGACCGGGGCTTTATCGAGAAGGCGGCGCCAGCGCTGGAGCGCGGTGAGCCTGTCGTGATCGAAGGCGTGATCCGCAATGTCGATCGCACCACGGGAGCAATGCTGTCCGGCGAAATCGCCCGGCGATACGGCCATGAGGGCTTGCCGGATGATACGGTGATGATCCGCTTGCGCGGCACGGCAGGCCAGAGCTTCGGCGCGTTCCTCGCCGCCGGCGTGACGCTCGATCTGACTGGCGAGGCCAATGATTATGTCGGCAAGGGCATTTCCGGCGGCAAGATTATCATCAAGCCATCGCCGAAAACCAAGGCCGTGCCGGAAAAGTCGATCATCGTTGGCAACACGGTGCTCTACGGCGCGATCCAAGGCGAGTGTTATTTCCGCGGCGTTGCGGGCGAGCGGTTTGCCGTGCGCAATTCCGGCGCGATTGCCGTTGTGGAAGGCACGGGCGATCATGGCTGCGAATATATGACCGGCGGTATTGTTGTCGTGCTCGGAGCGACAGGGCGCAATTTCGCAGCCGGCATGTCCGGCGGTGTCGCCTACGTGCTCGATGAGGCGGGTGATTTCCGCAAGCGCTGCAACCTCTCCATGGTCGATCTGGAACCTGTGCCGGAGGAAGAAGAGCTGATGCAGCGTTCGCATCAGTCCGGCGATCTGGAAACCAAGGGCCGCATCGATCTGCTTGGCGATATGTCGCGCCATGACGAGGAACGGCTGATGCAACTCATCGCCAACCATTTCAAATATACGGGATCGGAGCGCGCGCGCGCCATTCTCGACAACTGGCAGAGCTATCGTCCCAAATTCATCAAGGTGATGCCGGTGGAATATCGCCGTGCGCTGCGCGAGATGGAGCAGGCGATGAAAGTGGCGGCGGAGTAATGGGCATGATTGTCACCACAACGCCGTCTATCGAAGGGCGGACCATTGTTGAGTATCGCGGCATCGTATCGGGCGAGGCGATTATGGGCGCAAACGTGTTCCGTGACTGGTTTGCGTCCATCCGTGACATCGTCGGCGGCCGTGCTGCATCTTATGAGCGCGTGATTTCCGG
>JBOFFO010000480.1:0-4071 GCA_051648665.1 Beijerinckiaceae bacterium
AGAGGCAATGCGGTTGGCCGTGGAATAACGCTTCATGAAGCCGAGCACGACCGGGGTGCCATGTTGCTTCTGAGCTGCAACCAGTTCGTTGGCCTGTGCGGCATTTGCAGCCGGCGGCTTTTCCAGAAAAACCGGCAGATGGCGCGCCAGCGCTGCCAATCCAATCGTATGATGGGCAACTGGACCGGCGGCTATGCCGATGGCATCCAGATCGTTGCGCGCCAATACAGCGCGCCAGTCGCGCGCGCGATCAGAATCGGCCACGCCATAACGCTGCGCTGTGCGGCCGAGGCGCTGTGCATCTGTATCACAGAGCGCGCTAAGAATCACATCGTGCCGCATCAGTTGCGGCAGGAGCATTTCATTGGCGTGCGTTCCGCAGCCAATCCATCCCACACGCAAGGGTGTCATCGGGCTCTCCCGGCAAAGGCAAGCGTGGCATCCAGCAATTGCACGCTCTGCTTCAACTCTTCATCCTCGCTGGTGGTTGGCGCGCGCCATTGCGCCAGGGAAATGCCGGCACGATTTTCATCACGGCGAAACGGCTCCAACGTAATAGGGCCGGCATATCCTATGTCTTTCAATGCGCGGCATACTTCAGGCCAGTCAATATGGCCAGCGCCGAGAAAATCCCGGTTGTTCTCATTGGCCTGAAAATGCACCAGCCTCTTGCCGCAATCACGAATGGCCGTTGGTATCGAGGGGTCTTCCATGTTCATGTGAAAGGTATCGAGCATGACGCCCACGGCCGCATGATCGACGCGTGCCACAATGTCGATGCCGTGCCGTGTGGTGTTGGCAATATCGGTTTCGAAGCGATTGAGCGGTTCGACGCCGAAAACAACTCCGGCATCACTGGCCCGCTTTGCTGCCTGTTTTAATCCGGCGATCACGCGATCCATGCGTCGGCGGCACTGGTCGTCAGTCATAGGGGATGGCGCGCGCCCGGCAAACACCAGCGGTGCGCCATAGAGTGGCCCGCCGACAATATGTGCCCCAAGCCTTTCAGCGATTGCGACGGTCGATTCCAGATAGGCAACGCCATTGCGGTGTGCGGCTTCATCCTCGCTGGCGAGATCACGCTGAAGATTAACGCGCGCCGCCAGTTCGACGCCAAGGCCATGATCCGCCAGAGCCGCACGGGTTTCTGCCAGATCAATCTCGCCCGGTTCAGGCACGAGCAATTCGATAAAATCGCAGCCCGCATCCCTGGCGCGGCGCAGGCATGAAAAATTTTCCCGTGTAAAGGGCCGCGCATAGAACATGGAAATAATGCCGATGGGATTGGATCTTTTCATGATTTGACAGCACCTGCGGTAAGACCACCCACCAGCCGGCGCTGGATAAGCAGGAAAAGGAGTGTCACGGGGATGGCGATAAGGGTTCCACCGGCGGTCAGCAGGCCCCAGAGCACAGTAAATTCGCCGATGAACAGCTGCAGCGCTACGGTAACAGTGCGGACATTTTGGCCCGACAGCATCATGGCGAACAGATATTCGTTCCAGCTTGTGACAAAGATGTAAATGCCAGTCGTAACGATGCCGGGCATGACAACGGGTAGCAGCACCTTTGTTAAGGTTTGCAGGCGGGTCGCGCCATCAATGATGGCCGCTTCATCCAGATCACGCGGAATGGCGTTGAGGTAGCTGGTCATCATCCATACGGAAAAAGGAATTGCAAAGGTAGAGTGGCCGAGAATGATGCCGGTAAAGGTATCGAGCAGTCCGAACTGCCGCATCAGCACAAAAAGTGGAATGATGATTAAAACAATCGGAAACATGTTGATGACGAGAAATTGCGTCATCAGAATTTTGCGCCCGAAGAATCGGAACCGGGAGAAGGCATAGGCGGCGGGAATGGAAACGGAGAGGCCAAGCAGGACTGCGCCAGATGCGACGATAAGACTGTTGAGCAGATTTCCGCTGAATGACGTTTTTTCAAACAGCATGCGGTAATGTTCCAAAGTAAAGTGCGCTGGCCAGTAACGCACGGGAAAAGCAGCAATATCGGCGTTGGTCTTGAAGGATGTCATCACCATCCAGACATAGGGGCCGAGGGCAAAGGCGACGATCAGGAGCACAGGCAGGTCAATTTCCAGCGTGCGGCGCAGGGCTGAACGGCGGTCAATCATTGCGCCAATTCCCGTGCCTGCCGCCGGACATAAGCGATGACAACGCCCATCAAGATGATTGTCAGCACAATGGCGAGTGCGCCGGCATATCCAAAGCGCATGCCGGAGTAGGCGGTGAGAAAGGCATAGAGCGGCAATGTGTGTGTGGCCAGGCCGGGGCCGCCGCCCGTCATGACCAAAATGACATCGAGCGAATTGGCTACCCAGATTGTGCGCAAAAGCAGTGCTGTCGCGATGACGTCGGCAATGCCGGGCAAAATCACGTAGCGCAGGCGTTGGCCACGGGTCGCGCCGTCAATGTCGGCTGCTTCGTATTGTTCATCAGGAATGGTTTGCAAGCCAGCAAGAATCGTGATCGCAAAAAAGGGAAAACCTTGCCAGATCAGCGCCAGAACAATGGCATAAAATGCTGTGGTCGGGTTGGCGAGCCACGCTACGGGCTTTTCGACGAGCCCAACGCGCAACAGCAGATCATTAAGTACGCCCACATTAAAATCATACATCCAGGTCCATACCAGTCCGATAATAACGCTTGGCAGAGCCCAGGGAATGATAATGAGGCTGCGCGCCAACCCGCGCCACCAGAAATGCTGATTTAGCAAGAGCGCTGTCGCCAGACCGAGCAGGAACTGGCCGCCCACAACAAGTGCGATCCACCAGACCGAATTGAACAGCGAGAGCCAGAAGGTTTCATCGGCCATTATTTTGAGGTAATTACCGATGCCGATAAAGGGCACATTGCGTGGGCGAAACAGCACAAAATCGTGCAAGCTCATCCATAGTGTCTGCATCACGGGCAGCAAGACAACCGCCATCGTCACCGCCATTGCTGGTGCGAGGAAGATGTAAGGCGTCAGGGCTGTGCGGGAGATGCGGGCTGGCGGGGCCATGCGGTGCAGTTTCTTGATAACAGCCCTGCCCGGTAGGGCAGGGCTGAATATGCCGATTTTGGCTTTAGCCGTGATAATGCTTTTCAATAGCCTGCATCATCGCGTCCGGCGTGATCTGGCCGAGCAGTGCGCGCTGCATGTTCTGCGGCCATACCGTCGAGGCGAAATCAGCCGTTTTCGGTGAGTCCGGCAGAACCCCCGCGATCGGCAGCGAGGCCGACGAGGCTTCGACAAAGCGTTTCTGATGACCGCTCCACGCTGCTTGCGCACTGTTACAAATTGGCAATTGGCCGGACAGCTTGGCGTGCTCGGCATTGTTCTCATTGGTGGAGAGGAAGCTGATCCATTTAAATGCCGCCTCCTTATTTTTTGAAGCGGCGAGGATGGTATTGGATTCATCGCCGAACTGCGTCCAGCCTTTTTCACCGGGTGCAACTGGCACCGGCACAGCGGAAACCTTGTCTCCCAACGCCTGGACCATATCGTTCGATGAGCCGATGTGGTGGATAATCATGGCAGAGCGCCCGGCCTTGAAGCCATCGACAATTTGGCGGAAGCCATCGGTGGGCGCAGAGGCCGCTGTGACTTTATGCGTGGCATGCAGCGCGACATACCAGCGGTTCGCCGCGAGCGCTTTGTCACTGACCATACCGCCCTTGTTGAAGGTGGCGCCGCCGCCGAGCACAAATGCGCCCCAGTTATCCTGTCCGCCGCCGCCGCCGCGCATGCCGAATCCGACAACGTCGCCTTTCGTGGTGGCCTTGGCCGCCGCCAGAAATTCTTCCGGCGTCTTCGGCGGTTTTACACCCGCGGCCTCGAACAGGTCGGGGCGATAATAGAGATAAAGCACGACATAGTGCAGCGGCAGATAATATTGCTTGCTGTTGCTGGCGCGGTTGAGCGCCCAGACACTATCAGCAATGTCGGCGCGACCAGCCCAGCCCTTGAGCATGTCGTCGAGTGGTGTCAGCGCATCCATTTCCAGCAGGCGGGCGTGGTTGTTCAGTTTCACCTGCGCGCAATCCGGCGCGTTGTTGGCGACAATGCTGG
>JBOFFO010000481.1:0-2539 GCA_051648665.1 Beijerinckiaceae bacterium
GCTGTGCCAGCGCAACCGCCGTAGCTGGAACAGAGTCATGCACGCCCATGACATTGCGGGCCAGCGCGGCGGCGAGCGCGGTATCGTCGCTCGCATCGAGCGCAGGGCCATACGCGGCGATCCGGGCCAGCCAGTCCCCGCCCAGCCCCTCCATCTTCTTCGGCACCGCGAGGTCGCCGACACCGACCTGCCGCAGGCCCCGGTCGAAATCGGCAAACATCCGGTCAACGAGTGCGTGGGCTGTCCCTTGTGCCGCAGGATCGGCCAACCGGCGGACGATCAGCAGGGCATGAAGCATGACCGACTCTATCCGGCCCCACGGCGTATCGGGGATGCCCAGCGTGCCAAACAGTGCGGGCCGGCGGGCTGCGGCAACCGTCGCCTCGTGCAACGCCTCAATGGCTGGCGTCTGCGCCTGTCTCCTGAACCAGCCGAACATTGAACTCTTTTCCTTCCGCGTCCCGTTACGCGCCAATGGCCCACCCGCCTTGCCATTGCCACATGCGCGGGTTACGCCATCGCCCAGCCTGCCGGCAAGCGCCGGCGAGGCCATGAGATTGATTCGGGCGACCCTGCCCGCCTTTATGGAGACGTTGGCGTGCGTTTCAGTTTTCCCCGCTCCGCCACCCTGATCTGTGCCGCGACCCTGTCGCTGACACTGGCCGCCTGTGAATCGGCCAATATACCGTGGTCAGGGTTCAATGAAGTTTATAGCCATGGCTATATTCCCGATGCGCGCCTTGATCAGGTGAAGCCGGGCATGGGCGTGCAGCAGGTGCTCGATAATCTCGGCACCCCCTCCACCGTTTCAACAGTCGGCAACAAGACGTTCTATTACATCCAGCAGCGCAAGACGCGCATTGCCCAGTTCATGCCGGCGCGTGAAGTCGAGCGGCGGGTGTGGGTCGTCTATTTCAATCAGGGCTTCAAGGTCGAGCGCATCGCCAATTATGGCATTGAAGATGGGCGCGTGTTCGATTTCATCAGCCGCACGACGCCCACTGGTGGCGGCGAACAGAGCTTCCTGCGCAACCTGCTCGTTGGTTTGGCGAAGTGGGGCTGATGCCTCGGAAATTATCCGATGCGATGCAGCCGTGTCTCATGACGCGGCTGTTTTTTTGTCCGTATTCTCCGGCATGGTCGCCCGCGACAGCCGCTCGCGCATAAAGTCAATTTTTCGGTCTGCAGCCTCCGCCGCAACCAGCAATGCGGTCAGCACCCGGTCTTTCAAGGCGCCCGTACTAAATTCCTCATCAATCAACGCCTGAATATCATCGCGCTTTTTCTCGATCGCATCGATGTCGGCCAGCGTCTGCGCCCGCGCCACATCGCGACGCATGACCAGCAACTCGACTATGGCCTGTTGCGCGCGCCGGGCATGGGCTGGCCACAACAAATTATACAACCAGGTCAACACCGCGCCGACGCCACCGACCACAACGGGGACAATATAGATCCACTCGATCACCATGTCGGAGAGTTTGATCTCCTCGCCATTAAAATAGCTCAACGCGCCGGGATGGATTTTGATTGCCGCATCCTTTTCCACACCGGGTGAGCCG
The DNA here is from genome assembly GCA_051648665.1 of Beijerinckiaceae bacterium. Lineage (GTDB taxonomy): Bacteria > Pseudomonadota > Alphaproteobacteria > Rhizobiales > Beijerinckiaceae > Terrirubrum. The sequence continues at coordinate 1,563 of JBOFFO010000481.1, forward strand.
ATCTGCAAAGCGAGCGGAAAATCAGGTGCGACAGCGCGCTTTGCATCCATGATGTCGATCAGAATGCGCTGCACACCATGCGCAGGCGCATTGCCGCGCACCACCAGATGGCGAATGACGGCCAGAGTCGATGTTGCCTCCTGCGGCATCGGTGGCGTGTCACGCAAGGCGCCGGCGGGAATATCAAAATCTTCATACCGGTTATCGGCGGCGGCCAAGGCTTCGGCATCCGCGATTTCCAGCACCGTCGCGGCGCCCTTGATGCGACGCACGGCGCGCCCCGCCCGCACCTCCGAGGCCGGATTGGCATTCAGCGGGCTGATCTGCGCAATGGCATGCACGGCATTACGGCGGAGCACGTCATCAACTTGCGTGCGCTCGACAGGCACAAACCGCGCATCCGTGACGCCACGGGCACGCAGAATTTTTTGCAACAGAGGATCCTGCGGATCGAGATGGCCGAGCAGGCCGATGGTCTTGCCGCGCAGCTGCGGCCAGTCCTTCACGCCGGATTGCGGCAGAGCCACGATGGTCGCGACGGCGCGGTAAAGCGCAAGCGCACTGTTGACGCCGCCAGGCAGCGGCTGGTCGCCGCGCACCGATGCCAGTGCCGCTTTCCCTTCGCGCACCGCCGCAACCGCCGCCTGATCGTCGGCGACCGTGATAATTTCGATACGCGTGCGGCGCGAAGACGACGCCATCCATTTTGCCAGTTCACCGATCAGCAATGCATCATCGCCACGGTGCTGGCCGACAGCCACGCGCACGCTGACCTGACTGGTCATGCGATGATAGACAGCCCAGCCCGCGCCGCCGATCAAAGCCGCGATGCAGACCACAAGAACCCAGCGTAGCCGTTCGCTCATATCAATCCTTTTCCCGGGAGGACTATAAATTCGCCGGGCTGATTTGCACGTTACAATCGCGCAAAGAAAAACCCCGCAGTCGCCTGCGGGGTTTCATCGATGGCTTGGCAG
>JBOFFO010000482.1:0-3697 GCA_051648665.1 Beijerinckiaceae bacterium
TCAGTTGCGGTCCGGTGCGTTGCCGGTGGCGCTGACGCCGGTGGAGGAACGGACCATCGGCCCCGGCCTTGGGCAGGATTCCATTGAAGCGGGCAAGCGCGCATCGATTGTCGCGGCGGTGCTGGTCGCCGGGTTTATGCTCGCAAGCTATGGCTTGTTTGGTATTTTTGCGAATATCGCGCTGTTCATCCACATCATGATGATTTTCGCGATTATGTCGCTGGTCGGCGCAACGCTGACATTGCCCGGCATTGCCGGCATTGTGCTCACCATCGGCACGGCGGTGGACGCCAACGTGCTGATCTATGAGCGCATCCGGGAGGAGGTGCGGCTTGGCCGCTCGATCATATCGGCGCTCGAAGCAGGGTTTAACCGCGCCATGGCGACGATCACCGACTCCAACATCACGTCCTTCATTGCTGCGGTGCTGCTGTATCTCTTCGGTTCTGGCCCGGTGCGTGGTTTCGCAGTGACCCTGATTTTCGGCATTATCACCACGGTTGTGACAGCCGTAACGATGACCCGCATGATGATCGCGCTTTGGTACAAGTGGGCCAAGCCCACCAAGCTGCCGTTCTGACGGTCTGGAGACGCACCATGAAATTGCTCCGGCTGTTTCCTGACGATACCAAGTTCAGCTTCATGCGCTTCCGGCGCATCAGTTTTCCGTTATCGGCGCTGTTGTCCGTAGTGGCGGTTGCCCTGTTCGTGTTCGTCAACATGAATTTCGGCATCGATTTTACCGGCGGCACCTTGATCGAAATGCAGGCGAAGTCCGGCAAGATCGATATTGCGCAAGTGCGAAAGACGGCTGAATCCATCGGCTTTGGCGAGCCGGAAGTGCAGGAGTTCGGCGACAAGGGCGAAGTGTCGATGCGCTTTGGCCTTATACCTGGTGGCGACAAGGCGCAGCAGCAAGTCGTGACCAAGGTCACGGAAACCTTCAAGGCTGATCACGATATTCGCCGCACTGAGGTGGTGGGACCGCGCGTGTCAGGCGAGCTTGTGCAATCGGGCACGCTCGGCGTTGTGCTCGCTATTCTGGCCGTGCTGATCTATCTCTGGTTCCGGTTTGAATGGCATTTTGCGATCGGCGCAGTCATCGCAACCCTCCACGATCTCGTGCTCACACTCGGCTTTTTCTGCGTCACGCGGCTTGAATTCAACATGACCTCGATTGCCGCCATCCTGACGATTGTGGGCTATTCGCTGAACGATACGGTGGTTGTGTTCGACCGTATTCGCGAGCTGATGCGCAAATACAAGAAAATGCCCATCGAGGATCTGCTCGATCTCGCCATGAATCAGACGCTTGCCCGTACTTTTCTCGTCTCATTCACGGCTGCGCTGGCGCTGCTCGCGCTGGTGATTTTCGGTGGTCCGGTCATTTCCTCCTTCTCCTGGGCGATGCTGTTTGGTGTGGTCGTCGGCACCTATTCCTCGATCTTCATTGCCGCACCGGTGCTGATCTATCTCGGCCTCAAGGAAGGTCAGGCCTTTGTAACCGACGCTGACAAGGAAAAGCCGGACACCAAAGGTGCTGCCGTTCCGACGCGCTGACACGGTTGGGTTTGCGCGCCGTGGTCACGCCAACGGGATTTTTGCCGGGCCGCCATCTCATTGACGCCTACGGCAATGGCGGCTTCCGTTTCGGCGACATGAGCCATCGTGGTTCGTTACTCATGCTGCCGTCAGGCGTGCATGCCTGGGCCGTTGACACGCCGCAACAGTTGACACCGGCGGCCTTCGCCCCAGTTGTCCGTGAAGCAGGCGATATCGAACTGCTGCTGATCGGTACGGGCTCCGACATGATTCATCTCTCCGACGCGATCCGCTGGCGTTTCCGTGAGGCGCGCATTGCAATTGACCTGATGACCACACCGGCCGCAGCGCGCACCTTTAATGTGCTGCTGGCCGAAAACCGGCGTGTGGCCGCCGCATTGATCGCAGTTTGAAGGGTGGATGGCGTGACCGCGACTGCGACGCATACGCACGCCAAGAATATGACTGCTGCTTACGGCCATTGCGAAACGATTGTGCGGGCGGGGGATCGGGACCGTTGGCTGGCCACCTTGTTTGCGCCGGCGGCTTACCGCCCGCATCTGCATGCCCTGTTTGCTTTCAATCAGGAAATCGCCCGCGTGCGCAGCGCCGTCAGCGACCCGCTGCCCGGAGAGGTGCGTTTCCAATGGTGGCGCGACTTACTCGCTGGCCATGCGCGCGGCGAGGCGGATGCCCATCCGGTCGCAGCGTCACTGATCGACACCGTCATTAAATTCCGCCTGCCGCGTCAGGCTTTGCTCAACATGATCGATGCGCGCGGTTTTGATCTCTATGACGATCCGATGCCGGCGATCATCGATCTTGAGGGCTATTGTGGAGAAACCGCCGGAGCGATGATCCGGCTTGCGGCGATGGTGCTCAGCGATGGCGCGGATCCGGGTGCAGCAGATGCGACAGGGCACGCAGGCGTTGCACTTGCTGTAACGGGCCTGTTGCGATCCTTGCCGTGGCATGCGCGGCGCGGCCAAATTTATATTCCCATGGAAATTCTCGGCCGATACGGGGTCACGCGCGAGGATGTGGTGCAGGGGCGCGGCGGTCCGGGCTTTGTTGCAGCGCTGGCGGACACCCGTGCTTTGGCTCGCGCGCATATCGATGCCATGGCGGGCCTGACAAGCACCATCGTGCCGCGCATTGCGCCCGCATTTTTGCCGGTCTGCCTCGTGCGCGGCTATCTCGCGCAAATGGAAAGGCAAGGCTACGACCCGTTCCGCAGCATGATCGAATTGCCGCCATTGTCGCGCATGTGGACGATCTGGACGGCAGCGCGGCGATCAAAGGCGGCGCGATAGCGTTCACGCCGCCTTCGCGTCCGCTTCCTTGAGCCAACTTTCCAGCACATTCAGCGCGCGGCTCGTAATCATTTTCTTTTTTGCGACCGACTTTGCGGAGCCTTTCAGCCGCTCGCCATTTTCGCCGCGCACTGGCGCAGTGATCGGCGGGAACAGGCCGAAATTGATATTCATGGGCTGGAAGGAGCGCGGGCCATTGTCGATGGTTTCGATATGGCCGCCGGTAATGTGGTTGATAAGTGCGCCGTGAGCGGTTTCAACCGGCGGCACACGCGGCATTTGCCCGAGCCGCTCGGCGGCGGCGAAACGCCCGGCCATCAGACCGACCGCCGCGCTTTCGACCTACCCTTCGCAGCCCGTGATCTGCCCGGCGAAGCGCAGGCGCGGCATGGTTTTCATCTGCAACGTTCCATCGAGCAGCTTCGGCGAATTCAGGAAAGTGTTGCGGTGGATGCCGCCGAGCCGGGCGAACTCCGCCTGTTCAAGGCCGGGGATCATGCGGAGAATGTCGGCCTGCGCGCCATATTTCAGCTTGGTCTGGAAACCGACCATGTTGAAAAGCGTGCCGAGCGCATTGTCCTGCCGCAGCTGCACGATGGCGTAGGGCTTCACTGTGGGATCATGGGCATTGGTCAGGCCGACGGGTTTCATCGGGCCGTGCCGCAGGGTTTCCCGCCCGCGCTCTGCCATCACCTCGATCGGCAGGCAGCCATCGAAATAGGGCGTGCCTTCCCATTCCTTGAACTCGGTCTTGTCGCCGCCGATAAGCGCGTCGATGAAGGCCTCGTACTGCGCCTTGTCGAGCGGGCAGTTGATGTAGTCGGCACCCGTGCCGCCCGGTC
>JBOFFO010000483.1:0-1808 GCA_051648665.1 Beijerinckiaceae bacterium
TTATATGCGGCTGGATTTCTGAGCACGGTCAAACTGTGCCATCAGGTCCTGCGGCGAAAAAAGCTGCGCATCGCATCGCCCATAGCGGCAAACGAAAGCTGCGGATTTGCCGTCGGCAACCGAGAGCATGGCCTGTGCGGGATGGCCGGCAGGCAGGGCTTCACCGGGTGGGATTGCCATGACGATTCGCCGGGGAAACGAAATTTCCAACGCGGCCTGTGGCAGTGTGTCAGTTGCGTCGCCGACGATCACAATATGCGCGCCGTTGAGGTGAAGATCGAGCGCGCCCCATAAAGACCCATGCGCCATGGCTGTCTGCCGCATCGCATGACCGGCATGGCTCAACAGGCGGTCGAGCCGGTCGGTATAGCGACTGTCGCCGGTCATCGCGGCCATGCGCACCAGCGCCTCAGCATAAATCCCGTTGGCATTGGGGACTGCATCATCATGCAGGGGCGCAGGGCGCACGATCAGCGATTCGCCACCGGAATGGGTCATCGCGAGCAATCCGGTTTCAGCGTTGGCGTAATGCCGGTGCAGGGTGTCGAGATCGGCGGCTGCAAGCGTGAGCAGGGTGCTGTCATTCCGCGCTTCCGCCAGCGTTATCGCTGCAAGCGCCATCGCCGCATGATCGAGAGCGAAACCGGGATGGACGCCGACGCCGCCCAGCCAGGAATGGGCGAGTTCTCCGTTGTGCATCATGTTGGCGCGTATCCAGTCGTGGGCGCGCCGGGCCATGTCCACCCAGTCTGGCTCACTCAAGATGATCCCGGCCCGCACGAGCGCTGTGATCATCAGGCCGTTCCAGTCTGCCAGCACTTTATCATCGCGGTCGGGACGAACACGGCTCTCGCGTGCAGCCAATAGTTTCGAGCGGAGCTGAGCCATGCGGCTGGCATCGGCGGGCACCTCTGGGATGGATCGGAGCCGGTTGGGAATATTGTGGCCTTCAAAATTGCCGGCGTTGGTGATGTCGTAGAGGCGGGCAAAAAGCCGTGCGTCCTCGCCGCCGAGAATCGATTCGATGTCGGAACGGCTCCAGACATAGAATTTGCCTTCCTCGCCCTCGGAGTCGGCATCAAGGCTGGAGGCGAAGGCTTCGCCGACCATCATTTCCCGGCTGAGCCAGGAGACAATGCCTTGGGCGGCGTCGTGCAGCAGCGGCTCGCCGCTGCGCTGCCAGCCCAGCGCAAAAAGTTCGAGCAGCTGCGCATTGTCGTAGAGCATCTTTTCGAAATGCGGCACGAGCCATTCCGCATCGACGCTGTAGCGGGCGAAGCCGCCGCCGACATGATCCTGAATGCCGCCGCGCGCCATCTGGCGCAGGGTTGTGAGGACCGGGGTGCGCAGTTCCGGTCCAGCACCGGATTCAGCGGCGCGCCAGAGCATGTTCAGGATCGGCGGGTTCGGAAATTTCGGTGCGCCATTGAGTCCGCCATGCACCGGATCAAATGCGGCGATCACCCGATTCGCCTGCGTGATGAGTTCCTCGCTTGAAGGCGTCGCACTGGCCTTGACCTCCGTGAGGGCCAGATGTTGCGTGAGCGCCGTACCGTTATGGGCGATGCGGCCCGGATCATTGGCGTAGATGGCGGCGACCTGTTTCAGCACATCTGGAAATCCGGCGCGGCCGTAACGGCTCACCGGTGGAAAATAGGTGCCGCCCCAGAAGGGCCGCCGGTCCGCATCGAGAAACATGGTCAGCGGCCAGCCGCCCTGCTCACCAAGGGCATGGAGGGCATTCATGTAGATGTGGTCGATGTCCGGGCGCTCTTCCCGGTCGACCTTGATGCTGACGAACAGATTGT
>JBOFFO010000484.1:0-3679 GCA_051648665.1 Beijerinckiaceae bacterium
ATGATCGCAGCCGCGACATCGATGGTGCCGGCGATGATCACCGGACCCACCGCATTCGGCAGGATATGGCGGATGACCTGCCGCGCCCGCGTTGCGCCGAGCGCCCGCGCCGCCTCGACAAACTCCTTTTCACGCAGCGTCAGGAACTGCGCCCGCACCAGCCGCGCCACCGGCATCCAGCGCAGACCGCCGATCACCAGCACGATGAGAATGAACACGCCGCCCTCAGGCCCGAACACAGACTTCAGACCGTCCCGGAACAGATAAATCACCAGCAGCAGCAACGGCAGTTGGGGCAGCGACAGGAACAGATCAGTCAGCCACATCAGCGCTGTGCCGACCCAGCCGCGCGACATGCCCGCGATCGCCCCGACAACAATGCCGACCACAACAGCGACGACCATGGCCGCCAGCCCGACGGCGAGCGAAATGCGCCCGCCATAAAGCAAGCGCGCCAGCAAATCCTGTCCCAGATCATCGGTACCCAGCGGATGGTTCCACGAGGGCGACGCCAGCCGCGCCGTGAAATCGATCTCGTTGATCGGCACGCGCCAAATGAACGGCCCGAAAATAATCGCCGCGATCATCAACGCCAGAATAATCGAACTGTAATAGGCAAGCCGATGCCGGCGGAATCGACGCCACGCCTCGCGGCCCGGCGAATACCGCGCGCCGCCTTGCGCCTGCACCACCGCCTCAGCGGTAGGAGATGCGGGGGTCGAGCCAGCCATAGAGCACATCCGCGATGAGGTTAAAGAGCACGACAAGGCAGGCGAACACGAAAGTCACCGCCATAATGACCGGCGTATCATTCGCCAGAATGGAAGAAATCAGCAGCGAACCAATGCCGGGGATCCGGAAAATCTGTTCGGTGACGATGGCGCCGCCAAAAATTGCCGGCATCTGCAACGCGACGAGCGTGACCACCGGGATCAGCGCGTTGCGCACCACATGCTTGGCAACGACAATTTTTTCGCCAAGGCCCTTGGCCCGTGCCGTCGTGACGAAATCGAGCCGGATGACATCGAGCACAGCCGAGCGCACAAAGCGCGTCATCGACGACGCCTGAAACAGGCCCAGCACCATGATCGGCATGATCGCCTGCCGGAAATGCTCCCAGTACCAGCGCCAGCCCGTCGCCGCGATATCGGAGCGGTAAACGAACGGCAGCCAGTCCAGCCAGATCGAGAAAATCAGAATGAACAGCAGGCCGGTAAAAAATGTCGGCAGCGAAAATCCGACGAAGGCCAGCGTGTTCGCAATCTTGTCGAAAAGCGAATAGGGCCGCGTTGCAGCAAAAACGCCGACAGGAATCGCAATCAGCAGAGCCAGAATCTGCGACGATCCGATTACGAACAGGGTCGCCGGCAGCCGCTGGAGAATGAGCGTATCGACATTAACCCGGCTGACGAAGGAAAATCCCCAATCCCCCTGCATCATCGCGGCGAGCCAATGGAAATAGCGGACATAGACCGGATCATCCATGCCAAACTTTTCCCGCAGCGCCGCCCGGACCTCGGGCGGCACATTGGGATTGGTAGCCAGCTCTTCAAACGGATCCCCTGGCGCTAACGCCAGCACCGTGAACAGGACCACCGAGATTCCGAGCAGGCTCGGAATCGCGATCAGCAACCGGCGGAGAACATAGTTACCCATGCGAATGACTCTGCAGGGGTTTTATGCCTCCCGGTACCATTGTTCGATGGCGCTCGTATCCGTATCCCAGCCGCTGATCGGTGCGCGCAGCTTGTCGTTGATGACATAGAGCCTCGGACGATAGACGACCGGGATCACCGCATGGTCATTGCAGACCATGTCATTGAGCTGGATGAACATGGCGGCCCGCTTCACCGGGTCAAGCTCGCCTTCCGACTGCTTGAACAGGTCATCATACGCCTTGTTCGTCCAGCGCGTGATGTTGCGGCCCTGCCACTTGTTCTCCTTGCTTGAAATTTCCCACGATGTGTACTGATTCATAAACCGCTGCGGATCCGCCTCGGTCATGGTCGTCGTGTACATTTCAAGGTCAGTGTAGAACTTGGTGTAGGTGTCCGGGTTCGCCACGTCGGACGAGAAGAATACCGACGCTGTGATCGCCTTCAGCTCCAGATCAATGCCGGCGCGCTGGCAGGCCTGCTTGATGATCGCCTGCGTTTTCTGGCGCGGCGCATTGATGGAGGTCTGGAAGACATATTTCAGCTTCTTGCCGTCTTTTTCGCGGATGCCGTCAGCACCACGCTTCCACCCGCCATCGTCCAGCAGCTTGTTGGCTTGATCGATATTGAAGTCCCATTTCGTATTTTTCGACACGAAACGGTCCGGCGCATTGAGGAAATTGCCGGTGGCGATGCCGGCGCGGCCATAGATATGCTGCTCGACCGACTTGCGGTCCACCAGCAAAGCCAGCGCCTTGCGCACGGCCGGGTCGAGCAATGACGGATGCTTGGTCTTGAAGCTCGACCGCTCGCCATCGACCTCGGTCCACGGATCAGTATGGTTGAGCAAGATATATTCGATGTTGCCGCCCTTCGAGATGACGGCTTTGCCTTTGCCGCCCTTTTCGAGCCGCGCCACAACCTCTTCCTCGACCTGAATATTCCAGCCGTAATCATACTCGCCGGTTTGCAGCACCGCACGCGCGGCCGAGACCGCATCGCCGCCGCCTTTCATTTCGATGGTGTCGAAGAACGGCCGGTTCTGCATATGGTAATCGGGATTAAGCTCACCCTTGACGATATCGCCCGGCTTGAAATCCACGAACTTGTAGGCGCCCGTGCCGACCGGCTTCAGATTGTTCGGCGCGTCGCGCGATTTTCCGCCGATATAATCGGCAAAGAGGTGCTTCGGAATGATGCAGCCATAGGGGCCGACAAAGGCCGTCGCCCAGAACGGCGTTGGCACAGCGAATTTCACACGAACGCTGAGATCGTCGATTTTCTCGACCTCGACATCCTTGTAGCTGCCGATCGAGACCGCCGCTGTCGCTGGGTCTTTGGCGTATTGCCAGTTGAAAATCAGGTCATCCGCCGTCAACGGCTTGCCGTCATGGAATTTCACGCCCGGCTTGATTTTCCAGACAACGGATTTGCCGTCTGCGGACAGGCCGCCATTGTCACGCGTCGGAATTTCTGCGGCGAGGATCGGCACAAGATTGCCTTCCGGATCCCAGTTTGCCAGCGGCTCATAGAAAATGCGGGACGCATCCTGATCCTTCGACCCGACAGCGAAATGCGGGTTCAACAAGGTCGGCGCCTGCCACCACAGCAATTTCAGCGGGCCGCCGCCGCCCCGTTTGGTGCCCTTATAATCCCATTTGGTCTGCGCTTGCGCGACGCCGGCGGAGAGCAAAAGCTGCGTCGCCATCGGCGCCGTCAGTCCCACAGCAATCATCCGGTTGACGAAGGCGCGGCGATCCATCCGCCCATCCTTCACGTCCGAAATCAGACCACGAAGTTCCTTGTCCTGCATCCCGCTCTCCTGTCATTTTTGCCCCGTGCATGACCCATGCCGGGGAATTGTTTTCCTGAACCTGAATGGAACAGGCCCTATGCACGGCGTCAATGGGGTGCTGTGGCGACCGCAGCGTCAGCCGCGGGACATATCCAGAGGCGGTTGCACTTCGGGTGGCAAAGGACAGGTATAGGCGCCGCCGCGCTGGCGCAGCAAAGCTGCCTTCGCA
>JBOFFO010000485.1:0-3561 GCA_051648665.1 Beijerinckiaceae bacterium
AATTTCAGCGGCGCGGCCGCCAATCCGCCGCATGGCCTGTGCCGGCGCGAGGAAGGCGGGCGCATCAGCAGGCGCGGCCGCGGCGTTTCCGCCATCGCTCAGCAGGCGATGGCCGGGTCGCGCCACAGTGGCGACAATCAGGCTCGCCAGCCGCGATTGCACGGCATCAAGCGCTCCGTTGAGATGGCGCGCGGCTTCCAGAGCCGGGCGCGCCTCCGCGACGGTTTGGCCAGCGCCATCGACGAGGCTGATGACAGGAGCGACTCCCGTCAGCAGGCCGGCGCTGGCTGCTGTGATATCGGGCGCGCCATTGAAATGCGGATGCAGCCGTCGAGCAGGGTCGACATCGCCGTCAGAGGAATGTGCAGCCCGGCGCGATACGAGATCAATGATCCAGTCCGTCGCGCGCGCCGCATCACTGGCGAGGGGCGCCGTCACGCTTCCGCTGCCCTGACCATAAAGCGCGCTGTCCAGCCGGATGAACCATGCCGGCAGCGCTGCGGTGGAAACGGCGGCATTCTCTGGCGCGAGCGTGACAGTGGCCGCAGCCTCACGGCGCAGGCGGGTGGCGATCAGGCCCGCAAGCCTGTTCTGGCAGCCGTCGGCATAGCGGAGGATGAGGTGCGGCATGGTGATCTCAGCCCTGCGTCACCGGTGGCCGGCAAAATTCGACGATGCGGTGGTTGCCCATGCCTGTTCGCCCCGTTGCCTCATCGTCCGCCCATGCATGGCGCTGCCTTGTCCTAACGTCCAGACCCTAAGAACCGGTTTTCACGGTGCGACTGGCGTGTGATCGATGCGCAAGAGGGCAGGGCGCGCGAAAAAGCGGTTTGCCTTTTGGTGCTGCTGATCTAGCCTGCACCCATCTGCCGGCGCTCTGCATCCGGTTTCATGCTGCGTGGCGGGCCACGCCATCACTTTTCGGGAGTCTCCCATGCGATCCATTTCCATCTTCGCCACTGTCGCCTTGGCCGCTGTTGTGGCGCAGGCGCCGCTTGCCCTTGCGCAAACGCCGAAGGACACGCTGGTGATGGCCAAGCAGATCGACGACATTATCTCGCTCGATCCGGCCGAGGCGTTCGAGTTTTCCGGCGTCGAAGCCATCACGCAGATGTATGACAAGCTGCTGCGCATCGACCTGAAAGAATCTGGTAAGCTGATCCCGTCGCTGGCCGAAAGCTGGACGGCGAGCGAGGATGGCAAGACCTTCACCTTCAAGCTGCGCCCCGGTGTCAAATTTCACTCCGGCAATCCTGTTACGGCAGCCGATGTCGCCTACTCGATTGAGCGTGTGGTGGCGCTCAACAAGTCGCCCGGATTTATTCTGACCCAGTTTGGTTTCACCAAGGACAATGTGAAGGAGCGGGTGAAGGCGGTGGATGAACGCACCGTGACCTTCACGCTCGACAAGGCCTATGCGCCGACATTTTTCCTGAACTGCATGACCGCTGGCGTGGCGGCGGTGGTCGACTCGAAGGTCGTGCAGGCCAACGTCAAGGACAATGATTACGGCAATGCCTGGATGAAGCAGAATTCTGCCGGCTCCGGCGCATTCATCCTGCGCAACTGGCGTGCCAATGAACAATATACGCTGGAAGCGAATGCCAACTGGTATGGCGGCACGCCGAAGGTGCGCCGCGTCGTCATGCGCCATGTGGCCGAGCCGGCATCGCAGCGCCTGTTGCTCGAAAAAGGCGACATCGACATTGCCCGCAACCTGTCGAAGGACCAGCTCTCAGCCGTCGCATCCAACACGAATTTGCAGACCACGTCGGGCAATCGCGGCTATATTCTCTATCTTGGCCTGAACCAGAAGAATCCGAACCTCGCCAAGCCGGAGGTGCGTGAGGCGCTGAAATGGTTGGTCGATTATGACGGCATTGAAAAGAACATCACCACCGGAACATTCCGGCCGCATCATTCCTATCTGCCCGCCGGATTCCTCGGCGCGATCTCCGACAAGCCCTACAAGGCCGATGTGGCGAAGGCGAAGGAACTGCTCGCCAAGGCGGGGCTGCCGAATGGCTTCAATGTCACCATGGATGTGCGGTCCACCTCGCCGATCACGGACATTGCGCAATCCATTCAGGCGACCTGGGCGCAGGCTGGCGTCAAGCTCGAACTCATTCCCGGTGATGGCCGTGCCACGCTGACAAAGTATCGTGCCCGCCAGCATGATATCTATATCGGCCAGTGGGGACCGGATTATCAGGATCCGCACACCAATGCCGACACCTTCGCCGCAAACCCGGACAACAGCGATGACGCGAAGTCGAAGCCGCTGGCATGGCGCAATGCGTGGGATATTCCTGAGATGACCAAGCACACCATGTCGCTGGTGGTGGAGCGTGACGATGCCAAGCGCGCCAAGGGCTATGAAGACAGCCAGCGCGAGCACATGAAGACGTCGCCCTTCGTGATCATGTTCCAGCAGATCGAGGTGGCGGCGCTGCGCAAGAATGTCGGTGATTTTGTCATCGGCCCGAATTCGGACACGACCTTCTTCTGGACCGTGACGAAGAACTGACGCGCCACATGGCCAATCATGAAGCATCGGCCACGGGTGCGTTTGCCGCCCGTGGCCTGAACTATGCAAAGATCGCCAGCCGCGAATTGCTGACCATTGCCGCGACCTTTCTGGGTCTGTTGCTGGTCACATTTTTGATCGCGCGGGTCATTCCCATCGACCCTGTGCTGGCCGTTGTTGGGGACCGTGCGCCGGCCGATGTCTACGCCAAGGCTAAGGCAGAACTCGGCCTTGATCGTCCCCTGTGGGAGCAATTCCTCGTTTATCTCGGCAAGATTTTCCGCGGCGATTTTGGCATGTCCGTGCTCACTGCCAACCCGGTGCTGACGGACATCCGGCAAGTATTCCCCGCCACGCTGGAGTTGGCGACGCTAGGCACGATCATCGGTGTGCTGCTCGGCGTGCCGATGGGCGTCGCCGCAGCTGTGAAAAATGGCCGCTGGCCTGATCATGTCGTGCGTGTTGTCGGGCTGTTCGGTTATTCCGTGCCGGTGTTCTGGCTTGGCTTGATGGGCTTACTTCTGTTTTACGCCAAGCTCGGCTGGGTCTCCGGGCCGGGCCGCCTCGGCATCGCCTTTCAGGATCTGGTGACGCCGGTGACGGGCGTGATCCTGATCGATGCAGCGATGCAGGGCGAATGGGAGGTGTTCCGCAATGCCTTCTCGCACATTATTCTGCCGGCTTCTCTGCTGGGATTTTTCAGCCTCGCCTATATCAGCCGCATGACGCGCAGCTTCATGCTGACCGAATTGCAGCAGCAATATGTGATCACCGCGCGCGTGAAAGGCGTTTCGGAAACCGGCGTGATCTGGAAACACGCCCTGCGCAATGCCATGGCGCCGTTGATTACGGTGATCGCGCTGTCCTACGCCAGCCTGCTCGAAGGCTCCGTGCTGACGGAAACAATTTTCGCGTGGCCCGGCCTTGGCCGTTACATCACCAATTCGCTGCTCAATGCCGACATGAACGCCGTGCTCGGCGGCACGGTCGTCGTCGGCGCCATTTTCATCGGGGTTAATCTCTTGTCGGATATT
>JBOFFO010000486.1:0-3164 GCA_051648665.1 Beijerinckiaceae bacterium
TTCCCGCAAATCCGCTAGGTCTGTCCGTCGCCGCTTTGTGACCACTCATAGGCGGCGCGTCCGGCCAATGCCGGTATTTTCCTGTGTGTGCATGCTGCCGGGCCGTGCGCTTTGCGATGCAACTCCCTATTTTGACGGATAACCCATCAAAGACCTTATCATGTCAGCCAAAAAACCCCGCGCGAGCCGCGCCACCAAGCCCGTGCGCGCTGCCACCAACGATAGCCTCGACGATATGTTCGACCGCAACCGGGCGGCAGACCCGAACACGCGCGTCATTTCCGTGCGGGGCGCGCGTGAGCACAACCTGAAAAATGTCGATCTGACCATTCCGCGTGACAAGCTCGTGGTGTTCACCGGCGTATCCGGCTCCGGCAAATCCTCGCTGGCTTTCGACACCATCTATGCGGAGGGGCAGCGCCGTTATGTGGAATCGCTGTCAGCCTACGCCCGGCAGTTTCTGGAGATGATGCAGAAGCCGGACGTGGACCAGATCGACGGGCTGTCGCCGGCCATTTCCATCGAACAGAAAACCACCTCTAAAAATCCGCGCTCGACGGTCGGCACCGTTACCGAAATTCACGATTACATGCGCCTGCTCTGGGCGCGCGTTGGTGTGCCCTATTCGCCCGCCACCGGCCTGCCCATCGAAAGCCAGACGGTTTCGCAAATGGTGGACCGCGTGATGGCGCTGCCGGAAAAATCGCGGCTTTATCTGCTTGCGCCCGTCGTGCGCGGCCGCAAGGGCGAATACCGCAAGGAATTGGCGGAGTGGCAGAAGAAAGGTTTTCAGCGCATCAAAATTGACGGGCAATTCCATGAAATTGCCGATGCGCCGACGCTCGACAAGAAATTCAAGCACGACATTGATGTGGTGGTGGACCGGCTTGTGGTGCGCGCCGACATGGCCGCGCGCCTCTCCGAAAGTTTTGAGACCGCGCTGGAGCTGGCTGATGGCATTGCGGTCATTGAATTTGCCGACGAAAAAGAGAAAGACGGCGCAGCCAAACGCATTATGTTCTCGTCAAAGTTTGCCTGCCCGGTTTCCGGCTTTACGATTCCGGAAATTGAGCCGCGGTTGTTTTCGTTCAACAACCCTTACGGCGCCTGCCCGACCTGCGACGGCATCGGCCATGAAATGACGATTGACGCCGAGCTTGTGGTGCCTGACCCATCGCTGACCTTGCGCGGCGGCGCGATTGCGCCCTGGGCGAAATCCTCCTCGCCCTATTACGGCCAGACGCTGGAGGCACTGGCGCGCAAGTACAAATTCAAGATGACTGATAAGTGGTCCGATCTGCCGCATGAGACGCAGCTCGTCATTCTCTATGGTTCCGGCGATACCGAGATTCGCTTTTCCTATGATGACGGCCTGCGCGCCTATGAGGTGAAGAAGCCGTTTGAAGGGATCGTGATGAACCTCGAACGGCGCTACAAGGAAACCGAGAGCGACTGGGCGCGCGAGGAAATTGGCCGGTACATGAGCGAAACGCCGTGTGCAGCCTGCAAGGGCTTTCGCCTGAAGCCGGAAGCGCTGGCGGTTAAAATCGCGGAACGGCATGTGGGCGAAGCCTCGCAAATGTCCGTGCGCGACGCGATGGGCTGGTTCGACACCCTGCCAAAAAAACTGACCGCCAAGCAGAATGAAATTGCGGCCCGCATTCTCAAGGAAATTCGCGACCGGCTGCGGTTCCTTGTCGATGTCGGCCTTGATTATCTTACATTGTCGCGCGCGTCAGGCACATTGTCTGGCGGCGAAAGCCAGCGCATCCGGCTTGCGTCGCAAATCGGGTCCGGCCTCACCGGCGTGCTTTATGTGCTCGATGAGCCGAGCATCGGCCTGCACCAGCGTGACAATGAACGGCTCCTGGTGACGCTGAAACGGCTGCGCGATCTTGGCAACACGGTCATCGTGGTTGAACATGACGAGGATGCGATCCTGCAAGCGGATTATGTTGTCGATGTGGGTCCGAAGGCCGGCGTGCATGGCGGGCAGATTGTGGCGCAAGGCACGCCAGCGCAGGTGATGGCCAATGCCAAATCCCTCACCGGCCAATATCTCTCCGGCGCGCAGGCGGTGGCCATTCCGAAAAAGCGGCGTGTGCCGCAGAAAGGCCGGGTGCTGAAAATCAAAGGCGCACGCGGCAACAATCTGAAAAATGTCAATGTCGATATTCCGCTCGGCCTGTTCGTCTGCATCACCGGCGTTTCGGGCGGTGGAAAATCAACGCTGACCGTCGATACGCTTTACAAGGCCGCGGCGCGCAAGCTCAATGGCTCGCTGGAGCATCCTGCCCCGCACGACAAAATTGAGGGGTTCGAGCATCTCGACAAGGTCATCGATATCGACCAGTCGCCGATCGGGCGCACACCGCGCTCCAACCCCGCGACTTATACCGGCGCTTTCACGCCGATCCGGGAATGGTTCGCGCAACTGCCCGAAGCGAAAGCGCGCGGCTACCAGCCCGGCCGTTTTTCCTTCAATGTGAAAGGCGGCCGCTGTGAAGCCTGCCAGGGCGATGGCGTGATTAAAATCGAGACGCACTTTTTGCCGGATGTCTATGTTACCTGCGATGTCTGCAAAGGCAAACGCTACGAGCGCGAAACGCTCGAAGTGAAATACAAGGACATGTCGATTGCCGATGTGCTGAACGCCACAGTTGATGAGGCAGCCGCCTCCTTCAAGGCGGTGCCTTCGATCCGCGATAAAATGGAGACGCTGCAAAAGGTCGGCCTCGGCTACATCAAGGTCGGCCAGCAGGCGACGACGCTGTCAGGCGGCGAGGCGCAGCGGGTCAAGCTCTCCAAGGAATTGTCGAAGCGCGCCACGGGCCGCACGCTCTACATTCTCGACGAGCCGACGACTGGCCTGCACTTCCACGACGTGAAAAAGTTGCTCGAGGTCCTCCATGAGCTGGTCGAACAGGGCAATACGGTGGTGGTGATCGAGCACAATCTCGAAGTCATCAAGACGGCGGACTGGCTGATCGATCTGGGGCCGGAAGGCGGCGATGGCGGCGGCGATATCATCGCCACGGGGACACCGGAGGATGTCGCTGGCAACCCCAAGAGCCACACCGGGCGGTTCCTCAAGGAGGTTCTGACCAAGGGCACCATGGCGGCAGCGACGCTGGCGGCGCGACAGGCGGCGGAGTGAGAGATCG
>JBOFFO010000487.1:0-6806 GCA_051648665.1 Beijerinckiaceae bacterium
AATCAGCGTTGATCAAAAAAGCAATCTGTTGCGGGCTGAGATCGAGCGCCCGGCCGACGATGAGCGGCACTGCAACTGCGCCGGCATACATCACGAGGACATGCTGCAAGCCCAAAGCCATCAGCTTTGGCGCCGGCAGAATTTCGTCAACCGGGTGTACCCCGGATTGTGCGGCAGTGGACATCAGAACCCTCCCTTTTGGCGCAGCAAATCTCGCCGCTTGCTGCTATGCCCGTTGCGGGTCTCCGCTTCTTTTCCGCGCCGCTTATGCGGCGGGTGGCGGATGATCCCAGCCCAGCATCCTCCTTTGATCGGTCAAGAATAAGCTTTTTAAGTCACGATCATTATCAAAATCATTTGTTGAATAGTTCCGCACGCGCAATGCTAGCGTTGCCCGGCACCCTTCGCATTCAGGAGCGTAACCGATGGGCCGGCTCAGCACCCATGTTCTCGATACAGCGAATGGCAAGCCCGCCCGCGGCATGGCGCTGACGCTCGACCGGATTGATCAGGGCAAGCCGGTGCGGCTCATCGAAACCGTGACCAACAGCGATGGCCGCACCGACGCGCCGCTCCTGACAGGCGAGGCGCTGACCGCAGGCAGCTATGTGCTGACCTTCCAGGTGCGCGCGTATTTCGAGCGCGTTATGGGCGAGGCCTCACCCTTTCTCGATGAGGTTCCGATCCGGTTCGTGATTGCCGACCCGGCTGCGCATTACCATGTGCCCCTGCTTTGCTCCCCCTGGAGCTTTTCCACCTATCGCGGATCCTGAGACATGAGCGTGGCACGGCTGACCGGACATGCAGACGATGGCGCGATCATCATGGCGCGGGCGGATGCGCTTGCGCAGTTCTCGAGCGATGGGCCATCGCAACTGACGCGGCTTTATCTGACGCCGGAACATCGGCAGGCCGCTGATCAGGTCGCGCACTGGATGCGCGAAGCGGGCATGCATGTGCATGAGGATGCCGTTGGCACGGTGGTCGGCCGTCTCGGTAGCGCGCAGCAGGACGCAAAGACGGTGCTGATCGGCTCGCACATCGACACTGTGCGCAACGCCGGAAAATATGACGGTAATCTCGGCGTGCTGCTCGCGATTCAGGCGGTGCAGCGCATCACGCGGGCGGGTCACAGGCTGCCCTTCGCCATCGAGGTGCTGGCGTTCGGCGATGAGGAGGGCGTGCGCTTTCCCGTGACGCTAACAAGTTCGCGCGCTGTTGCAGGGATTTTTGATCCAGCCACGCTGGCGGTCATGGATGCTGACGGAATTTCACTCGGTGACGCGCTGGCGGCATTCGGGTGTGACACCGTCGGCATTCCCGCCATTGCCCGGCGGCCTGCGGATATTCTCGCGTACGTTGAAGCGCACATCGAACAAGGGCCGGTGCTGGAAAATCAAGATCTGCCTGTGGGAATTGTCACGGCCATTTCCGGTGCAACACGCCTGAAAGTCACGGTGAGCGGCGTTGCCGGCCATGCCGGCACGGTGCCGATGGAATTGCGCCGTGATGCCAGCACAGCCGCGGCTGAAATGGCGCTCGCTGTCGAAAGGATTGCGCGGGAGCGCGCTGACATTGTCGGCACGGTCGGTCGCTTCGTGGTCACTCCGGGCGCGGTCAATGTCATTCCCTCCGGCGTTGAATTTACAGTCGATGTGCGCTCGCCCGATGATGGTTCGCGCCATGCAGCGCTGGCGGCGATGCGTGATGAATTTTCCGCCATTGCGCAGCGGCGCGGCATCGGCCTCAAGGCGGAATCTTTTTATGATGAAGCCGCGGCGACCTGTTCCGCGCCGGTGATCGCTGCATTGGAAAAAGCCGTTGCCGCACAAGGGCTTTCGCCCTTGTGTCTGCCGAGCGGCGCTGGCCATGACGGGTTGGCGATGGCTGCGCTGTGCCCGATTGGCATGCTGTTCGTGCGTTGCAAGGGCGGCATCAGCCACAACCCGGCGGAAGCGATCACGGCCGCAGATGCACAAACCGCCTGCGATGTGCTGGTGGATTTTCTGCTCACACTCGACCCCGCACAGTTTTCCGCCGCCTGATATTTTTCTGCCGCAAGGATCCCGGCCCATGACCGTCTCGATCGATGGCCTGAAACTGAAACCGCAGCAGGTGCTGCGCGTGGCGCGCGTCAATCCGCAGGGCCGTTACGAAAAGGCCCGGCTCGATGACAAGGCACGCGCCCGCATTCAAGCCGCGCGCGAGTATATCGACGCCCATTTCATGCGTGATGATGCGCCGCTGATGTATTCCTTTAACACTGGTGTCGGCCTTTTCAAAGAGCACCGCGTGCTCATGAAGGACATGGCGGAATATCAGAAGAAATCCGTCTATGCCCATGCCACCGGCATCGGCGAACCCGTGCCGGAGGACGCAACGCGCGCGACGATGCTGTTGCGCGCCAACGCCTTTGCCTCGAATTATTCCGGCCCACGCGTGGCCGTGGTGGACCGGCTGCTCGATTGCCTCAATGCCGGCCTGCATCCGGTCATTCCCGCCAAGGGATCGGTCGGCGCGTCGGGCGACCTTGCGCCGCTCGGCCATATGTCCGGCGCGATCTGCGGTTTTGAAGAGGCGGAATTTTTCTATCGCGGCAAGCGCATGCCGGCGCGCGAAGCGCTGGCGGAGGCCGGGCTGCCGGTCGATTTTGAACTGGGCGCGAAAGATGCATCCGCGCTCATCAATGGCTCCACCGTCTCGCTCGCCTATGGCGTGCTGGCGATGGAGGATGCGAAAAATTTGCTCAAGCTCGCCGACATCACCATGGCGCTATCGCTGGAATGCTTGCGCGGTGAACTTGCAGCGTTCGACGCGCGCGTGCATCGCGCGCGGCCTCATCCCGGTCAGGCGCTGGTGGCGCGCAATGTCCTGAAAATCGCCGGTGATTCCAAACGTTGCGGCGAAGCGGCGCGGCAATTGATTTTTCCTGATGAAGGCCGCGCGCCGGGATCAAAAGCCAGTCCTCGCGTGCAGGATGTGTATTCGCTGCGCTGCGCGCCGCAGGTGCATGGGCCGGTGCGCGAGGCGCTCGATTACATCAACCGGGTGATGGGCACGGAAATCAATTCGGCCACCGACAATCCGCTGATCTGCGAGGACGGCAAAGGTGGTTATACCTGTATTTCCGCCGGCCATTTCCACGGCGCCTATGTGGCGCAGGCGATGGATATGCTCGCCATCGCCATGACCGATCTTGGCTCGATTGCGGAACGGCGCTTGGCGCGCCTTGTCGATCCCACCCTGAGTTATGGTCTGCCGCGTAATCTGCTCGCCGGGCAAAAAGGCCTCAACACCGGCTACGCCACCGTGCAGTGCTCAATGTCGGCGCTGGTGATGGAAAATCGCACCCTGTCCATGCCTGGCTCGGTCGATTCCATTCCGGGAAAATCCAATGCCGAGGATCATGTGTCCAACTCAACCTGGTGCGCGCGCAAGGCCCGCACCGTTGTGGAGAACACGGAATGGATTTTGGCGGGTGAACTGCTGATGGCGTGTCAGGCGCTGTCCCTGGTTGCTGTACTCGCCAAGGATTTTCCCCTCGGCAAAGGCAGCCAGGCTGCACTGGATTGCGTGCGTGACGTGATTCAGCCTGCATTCGACGGTGACCGCTGGTATGCAATGGAAATGAACAGGGCGCTCGATCTGGTGAAATCCGGCGCGGTGGTGCGCGCTGTGGAGGCGGCTGTCGGCGCGCTGGAGTGACATGCGCTGACCGGAATGCGCGCAATTGCGACACGGGCGGGTTGACCGCAACGGCAAATTGACCACGATGGCGCAAGCGCTTCGTGCGCGTCACTCTGCTGTCACCGGATTGCCTTTCATTCCGCGAATTGCGATTCAAGAAAAAGGAGCGGCGGCAATCGCCGGTTACTCATGCGCCGTCATCGCCATGCCAAAATTGTCGCCACGGTCGGCCCGGCCAGCAACACGCCGGAGAAGCTGAAGGCGCTTTTTCTGGCTGGCGTCGATACGTTCCGCCTGAATTTCAGCCACGGCACCCATGAGGACCATGCGAAAGTGCATGGCCATATCCGTGCGCTCGAAAAAGAAATGAAACGGCCGATTGGAATCCTGCAGGATTTGCAGGGGCCGAAAATCCGCGTCGGCACGATCAGGGATGGCAAGATTACCGTCAGCAACGGGCAGCGCCTGCGCTTCGTGCTGCAGGGCGCGGATGGCGATGCATCGGCCATTCCGTTGCCGCACCCGGAAATCTTCGCGGCGATTGCGCCCGGCCATGACATGCTGATTGACGATGGCCGTGTGCGGGTGCGCGCCGTAAGTCTGGGTAATGATTACATTGATGCGGAGGTGATTGTCGGCGGGGTGATTTCCAACCGCAAGGGCGTCAACCTGCCCTCCACGGTGCTTGAGTTATCACCGCTCACGGCGAAGGATCGCGCGGATCTGCAATTTGGCCTGTCGCTCGGTGTCGACTGGGTCGCCATGTCATTCGTGCAGAAAGCCTCCGACATGATCGAGGGCCGCGCGCTCATTCAGGACCGCGCCGGATTGATGGCGAAAATCGAAAAACCATCCGCGCTGAACCAAATTGACGATATTATCCGCCTCTCCGATTCGATCATGGTGGCGCGCGGCGATCTCGGCGTGGAAATTCCGCACGAGGATGTGCCAGGGCGGCAGAAGGAACTGATCCGCGCCTGCCGGCATGCGGTCAAGCCTGTGATTGTTGCGACGCAGATGCTGGATAGCATGGTCAATGCGCCAACGCCGACGCGCGCCGAAGCCTCCGATGTCGCAACCGCGATTTATGACGGCGCGGATGCAGTGATGCTGTCGGCAGAATCAGCGAGCGGCAATTATCCGGTCGAGGCTGTAGCCATGATGGACCGGATCATCCGGTCGACGGAGCATCACAAGCTCTATCGCTCGATCATGCAGGCATCCGAGCCGGAGGTCGAACAAACCTACGCCCATGCGGTGGCGGAAGCGGCCGCCCATCTCGCCGATGCCATTCATGCCTCCTGCATTGTCGCCTTCACCTCCAGCGGCACGACAGCCGCACGCATTGCGCGCAAGCGGCCGGAGGTGCCGATCATGGCGATCACGGCTGATGAGGCGGTGTCCCGACGGCTGTCGCTGCTCTGGGGTGCGCATTCCATTCGTGCCGCCCATATCCATTCCTACGAAGAGATGGTCGAGCAGGCGACAGTGCATGCACTGGAAGAAGAATTTGCCAAGCAGCATGACAAGATTGTCGTTGTCGCTGGCATTCCGTTTGCCCAGGCGGGCACCACGAACAATTTGCGCGTCATCAATATCGGGCGGCATGACGACGCCATGCAGGCCCTGGCGGCGGGGCAGGTTTGAGCGAACCGTGCTTTGCAGACCATAAAAAGGCAGCGCCATGCGCCGCCTTTTTTTATTTTCCCAGAATGAATTTTACCGTACGCTGCCGGTTGTCGTTGCGGTTGAGAAATTCGAAGCCTCGATCACCGCTGTGCCGACCATGGTTTTCACCGCGATTTTATAGGGCACGAGCACCTTCGTGCCATTCACCGGTGCCAGCCATGCTTCCATATCGCGATTGGCAGCCATGAATTGCGTGGCCTTGCGGCCGGAGCGGTGGCCTGCATGGGGAATATAGCGGGCGGCGCATACCAGCACCGGGCCTTCATACCCCTTGGTCTTGACCTGCCGCGTGCCCTTGAAGCTGAGCACCACATCATAGCGCGCCGCGCCATCGAAAATCGGCAGGGTGCGATTGCAGTTGCCGGCATCGAGCGCATTGGCAGCGGTCTGCGGCATGATCAGCGCTGACACCGGATCGAGCACGCCGCGCTTGTGGGCGTCGGTCACCGGCACCCGGTCCGGCTTGGGATCGACCGGCGGTACAATTTCGGCGCCGCGCACCGAGCCGCTGGCCAACGCCATGCGCACTGTGCGCGGGCCATCTGACGATTGTGCCGTCATGGCGTAACCGGTGGAATTGGGAATCGCGCCACCCAAGGCGCCATTGGCCTGCGCCCGCCCAGCCCCCTTGGTGATTGCAGCAAGACCGGTCGTTCGGGCATTCACATCCAGCGCGTAACGGCTGCCAACGATATCGGCAGCGATATCGGCGCGGCCGAAGGTCAGTCCAGCCAGCGTGATGTCGTAGGTGACCGCCAGCTTTTCCGCGTTGGCCGCATCTGTCATCGATACCAGAACAACGGCCGTACAGGCGGCGCGGGAGATGGCAGGCAACATGGCGGACTCCGGAATCAGTGGCGCACCAAGGGCCGCGCCGGGACGGACGAGCGGCAGCCTTCGCCGCCAATCAGGGTGCAATCATGGCAAATGATACCTTAACGCCCGGTGACCGCCACTGCGGAATGTTTCCCAGTCCGGCCAGTCGCAACCTCGTGACCAATCCTCGCCGGTCGCAACAGGCTCCGGCTGTGGATATTGTCAGGGGATGACAACCCATCGCTTTGAACTCTTCGCCGACTATCACCAGTTCGTGCTTCTGGACGGCCTTGATCGGGCGCTGCCCGAAGACGTCACTGATGAGGACACACATCGCCGTCTGAGCGTCGGACCGGGTGTCGTTGTTGTTCACACGGCACGCAATATGATGGTGCCGGTTACGGTTGAGTTGGTTGCCGAAGCCCCGCCTTCCGAGAATCTGGCTGCATGGGACCATGTGACGGAATGCGACCTGACGATCGAGACAGGGCATCTGGTCTTGGCGGGCTTGTCGCACATCATGGCAACGGCACCTCATATACCGCTGGCCGAAGGCTCCTATCGCCTGCGGGTGCATCATGCGCGACTGGGGAGCCTGAGTGCTGATGGGCTGG
>JBOFFO010000488.1:0-1912 GCA_051648665.1 Beijerinckiaceae bacterium
GGTGGGCATCATCACCGGAAAAGGAGACTGACATGAAGGGTGTATCAGCCCGCGTTTTCGCCGCCTATCCGCTGGCAATCCCGCTGGCCTTTGGCGTGCTGGCCTACTTCTTCCCGGCCTTTGTGGCCTATGACGACGCCACCGGCCGGGTCACGATCACCTTCACCAAGGAAGAGGCCGCCGCCGCCATCGCAGCAGGCTACGCCATGATCGCCGGTGTCTTCGCCAAATGGGGCATCAAGCGGTGATCCGCAGCCTGTTGCAGTTGGTCTTCGGCGCGGGCATCCCCGACCAGCTGCGCCGCGCCTATGAGGCCCGGCTGGCGGCAGAAAACGACGGCGACCGCCTGCTGGCCGAAAGCCGCATCCGCGCGCTGGAAATTGCACAGGCGAACCGCCTTGCCACGGCGGACAACCCCGGCCTGCGGCTGGCCATCGGCATCGCCGCACTGGCGCTGTCACTGCATCTGGCGGCGGTGGCCTTCGTGTCCGTCTTTCCAGGCCTTGGCCTGACCGTCCACGCCCTGCCTGCCCCGATGAACGACTGGCAGGGCACCATCCTTCTAAGCCTGTTCGGCCTGAGCGCCGTCACCAAGATCTTCAAACGCTGAAAGGAATACACCATGTCAAACGCAGTCTACCCGAAGTGGAAAGAAGCCCTGCTTGCAGGGTCCGCCAACAGCGCCCTTGCCGGTGATGTCAAGGTCGTGCTGGTCGATCTTGCCGACTACACCTACAGCGCCGCGCATGAATTCCTGTCGGACGTGCCTGTCGCGGCCCGCGTTGCCACCAGCGCCAACCTTGCCAGCAAAACCTTTGCCGGCGGCACGTTTGACGCAGCGGACGCGGTCTTCACGGCGGCCAGCGGCGATCTGTCCGAGGCGCTGGTGGTCTATGTCGATACCGGGTCCGCCGCCACATCGCGGCTGGTAGCCTTTTTCGACACCGGTGTGACCAACCTGCCGGTGACGCCCAATGGCGGCAACATCAACATCACCTTCAATGCCAGCGGCATTCTGAGCCTCTGACCATGGCATTGAACGGTGCAGACCCACTGGTCGCGGGCATGGGGGCAGGCCGTATCCGCCTGCCCTTCGTGCGGGCATCAATCGCAACCCAGGTTGCCGGGGCAGAGGCATCCCTGTGGCGGGGCACGGGCGGGGTGCAGGCGCAAGGGGCCATTCCCACCACCGCCGCCGTCTGCAACGCCGCCACGCCGGGCGCCCTGCCGCTGGCCGCCCGTGCCGGGGCGCAGGAACGCGCGATCAGCAAGATCACCCTGCATCAGCCCACGCTTGGGCAAAGCCTGCTGACAGAGGACCGGCTGATGCACATGGGGGGCCTGAACGGCACCCTGACCACCGCCCAGACCGTTGGCATCGATCTGGGGGCAAACCTTGCCAACTCTAACCTGGCCGAGCGGATCGGCGCGCCCGACTATTCCGAGATCGAGTGGTATGTGGAGTGGTACACGGCCACCGGCGCGACGATTGCCACGCCGACCGTCGGCGTCACCTTCCACGATGACACCACCGCCACGGTCAACATCTGGAACCTTGGCACCACCGCCCTGCCGGCATCGGTCGCGGCATCGCGCCGTTACAAGCTGTCGCCGGTGAACGGCAAGTTCATCAAGGCAGTGTCCACCCTGCAGCTGAGCGTCAGCACCGGCACGGCAGGCAACTTCGGCGTGACGGCCGTGCGTACCCTGGCCGAATGCGAATGCCGGGTCATCAACGCCCGGCAGGATTTCGACTGGACGCAGATCAACCTGCCGCTGATTCGTGACAATGCCTGCGTCACGTCGGCGGTTGCCTGCGCCACCACCAGCACAGGGGCCATCACGGGCAGCATCTATCAGGCGGTCGCCTGATCATGCTGCTGGCGCGCAAGGGGGCATGGCCTGACGTTCA
>JBOFFO010000489.1:0-10115 GCA_051648665.1 Beijerinckiaceae bacterium
TACACCTTCGATATTGTCTTTCAGGCCGAAAACGAGACGGTCTTCTTCGACGTGTGATCCATGCGCGGCTGTTACGACCGTCCGCCATCGACGCTGAGAATTTGCCCGCTGATCCAGCTGGCCTGATCGCTGGCAAGAAATGTCACCGCATGGGCAATATCCTCCGCCTTGCCCAGGCGGCGGGTGTGGATAGTTTCCACCATGCGCTTCTGGCCATCGGGGCCATAGCTTTGCCATTGCCGTTCCGTTGTCGGGTTCGAGCGCACAAATCCGGGCGCCACGGCGTTGGTCGTGATGCCAAAGCGCCCGAGATCCTGGCTGAATTGTTTGGTCAGCCCGACCAGCGCATGCTTAGCGGCTGTGTACGCCTGAATGCCGGTGAGCGACGGACGCAAGCCCGCGCCCGATGCGATGTTGATGATGCGGCCATAACCGGCGCTGCGCATGGCCGGTGAGACGGCCTGTGCCAGCCAGAAGGCGCCATCGACATTGGCGCGAAAAATCGCGTGCCAGTCTTCTTCCTTCACCTCGTCCAATGGCCGACCGGTTTGCCCACAAACGCCGCCTGCTGCATTCACGAGAATATCGAGCCGCTTCTCGCTGCGCAGAATGGTGGCGATGGACGCATGCACCGCCTCCCTGTCGCCGACATCGAAGCTGTGCGCCTCGAAATTGTCGGCCAATGCAAAAGCGTGCACGCGCGGGCCATCCCGGTCCGCCAAGAGCACACGTGCGCCTGCATCGCGCAGGCTGCGCGC
Source organism: Beijerinckiaceae bacterium (assembly GCA_051648665.1). Classification (GTDB taxonomy): domain Bacteria; phylum Pseudomonadota; class Alphaproteobacteria; order Rhizobiales; family Beijerinckiaceae; genus Terrirubrum. Next base: position 759 of record JBOFFO010000489.1, read on the forward strand.
AATGGCCTGCCCGATGCCCTGGGCTGCGCCGGTTACGAGCGCGATGCGATCGGTGAGGCTGATGTGCATACAGTAATCAAGTCCTGGAAGGTCGAATACGCCATCGGCATCGTGCCGTTTTCGATGGCGTGAATCAATTCAACCAATTTTCGGATCGCGGGCGTATCAATTCCAGCCTCGTGCCCAAGCGTGGCGATAACGCCAATCTGCGCATCGACTTCTGTGCGGCGCTTGCGGACGGCAAGATCGCGATAGATGCCGGAATGGGTCTTGGCCGTGTGCCGGTTGAATTCGGCGAGCGCTGCGATGGAGGCGCGCGCACCTGTCTCCGGCGCGCCGGGGGCAAAAGCTGCGGGATCGAATCCATTGAAGCCAACCGGCGTCACCTTGCGCGCGGCTGCCACCGCCATCACTTCGCGCGCCATCCGGTCGAACACCACAAAACGCCGCGCATCGGCAAAGTTCTCGCTCATGGAGTCCGGCGTCAGCGCGGTGGCAAACAGCATCGCGCCGTAAGCAAGTTTGCCCCAGAGATAACCCCAGATATTATCCGTGAGCACCGCCTGCGGTTCAAATATCGAAAGCAGTTTATGCATGGCGCGCGTGCGGTCGCGCAGGCTGCCATCGATCTCGCCGACCACGACCGCACCACGGTTACCAAATAGAATTTCGCCAGGCCCCAGCCAGTCCGCACCAAAATTGACAAAGCAGCCCATCGTCCGCTCGGCGCCCGCAAGCAGGGCGATGGCGATCTCATTCAGCCCGTTCTGCGCTGAGAGAATATAGCCGTTAGCGGAAAGGTGGGGCAGTGCCTGCGCAACAGCCTGCTCTGTCGCCTGCGCCTTTACGGCCAGAACAATAATATCATAGACGCCTTGCACTTCATCCGGTGTTGCGGCGTCGATCCGCTGCGTGAATTGTTCGACCGGTCCGCTGATGGCAAGCCCGCGCGTTCGGCACGCCTGCACATGGTCTGCGACGCTATCGACCAGAATAACGGGCACGTCAGCGCGCGACCAATAAGCGCCGAGCGTGCCGCCAATGGCCCCTGCGCCCCAGATGAGAATTGGTTTTGTGTCCGCCATCAGCGCGCCAGCTTGTCGATGGGGCCAAGCGCATGAATATCATGATGGGTGGCAACAAAGAGTTCACCCGCACCAGTCACCCAGCCGCGATACATGCCGAGCGTGTTATAAGGCGCAACCGGATCACCCTCTGCGCCAAGCGCAATCATGCCCGCGCCAATGCCGTGGCTTTTCAGCACATCATGCACGAGCGCATCGCTCGCCTGCTGCACGGTTGCACCTGCATAGCGGATGCGCGCCGCCACGTCATGGGCAGCCACGCGCCGGATGAAAATTTCACCCTGACCCGTGCAGGACACGGCGCAAACGCCATCGTGCGCATAAGTGCCGGCGCCGATGATAGGACTGTCGCCGACCCGGCCGACCGGCTTGTTGTTGAAGCCGCCGGTCGATGTCGCTGCTGCCAGATGGCCATGCCTGTCACGCGCCACAGCACCAACCGTGCCATGTTTTTCCGCCTCGCTAGCCGCTTTCAGTGTGCCAAGCTGTGCCCGTTGTTTCAGGCTGGCCAATGCATCAATGCGCCGTTGCGTGGTGAAATAATCCGGCGGAACCATCGTCAGTCCCGCCGTATCAGCGAATTGATCAGCCGCAGGTCCGGTCAGCAGCACCGCTTGGCCGGACTCCATCACCGCGCGCGCCGCCTTGATGGGATTGCGCACGCGCGTGCAGGCACAAACAGCGCCAGCATTAAGCGTTTCGCCATCCATAATGGATGCATCAAGTTCATGGGTGGACGCCGCAGTCAGCGCCGCACCATAGCCCGCATTGAAATGCGGACTGTCCTCCAGAACCGTCACGGTCACTTCCACTGCATCAACGGCGCGGCCACCCGCTGAAAGAATGGCCCAGCCGGCGCGCAAGGCATCGGCGATGTGGGCGCGGGATTCTGCCCACTCCGCCTCGGTCATCAGGCTGCGGTCAAGCGTGCCGCAGCCGCCATGCAGGCCGAGCGCCAGCGCTCCCATGTTACTTCGCAGGCTTGATATTCATCGCCAGCGTATCTTCATCGACGCGCGGCTTGATCGTGACCTTGGCCTTTTGCATGGCCCATGCGGAGCTGACGGAAGCGATGGCGAGGCGGGGCAGGTCCTTGTCGCCGAGCGCGGCAGCATCCTCAAGCAGCTTGCGCCGCTTGGCTTCATCCATTTCTACCGCCGCATCGCCGAGCAGCTTGTCCATCTCAGGATTCTTGTAACCGAGCACGTTGAACGCGCCCATTTTCTTGTCCTTGTCATTGGAATGGTACAGCGATGACAAGGTGTAATGCGCTTCGCCCGTCAGGGTGCCCCAGCCCGACATGGCCATGGAATATTCGCCGCGCGTGCGCGCCGGGAAAAACACGGCCGCTGGCTGCGCGTTCGGTTGCGCATCAATGCCGACCGCCGCCAGCATTTGCGCAATCGATGTGCCGACCTGCCGGTCGCCCGGCAAGCGGTCTTGCGTGAAGGAAAACTGCACACGGAACCCGTTGGGATAACCGGCGTCCGCCAGCAGCTTCTTGGCTTCCGCCGGATCATATTTACGCGCTGGAATGGCCTTGTTGAAACCGAAGATCGAAGGCGTCACGAGCTGTGTCGCCGGCGCGCCCAGCCCCTCCATCGCCACTTCGGCCAAAGCCTTGCGGTCAATCGCAAGGTCGATCGCGCGCCGCACCCGCACATCCTGCAACGGATTTTTCGGCAAGGCCGAGCCGTCCTTCGCGAACACGGTCGGCGCCTTGTCGCGCATATCGAGTTCGACATTGAACAGATAAACCGAATCTACGGTTTGCAGCGCCAGTTTGGAATCTGATTTGAGCGCGCCAATATCCGTGGCGGGCACGCGCGTGATCAGGTCCAGCTGGCCGGCCTTCAGCTGCGCCACACGCGCCGCATCGTTTGGAATTTCCTTGCGCACATGCCGCGCCCACGGCTCTTTCGGCCCCCAGTACCCGTCGAAACGATCAAGCACGAGATCGCCCTTCGGTTGCCACGACACATATTTATAGGGCCCTGTGCCGACGGCGGCCTTGCCGCTGTTGAAGGCTTCGTTGGCGCTTTCCTTGGTCAGTCCCGCGGCTGCCTTGTGCGATACGACAAAGAGCCGGATAAAATCATTCGGCAGGGTGGGTGCGGGGCCATCCGTGATGATCTGGATCGTGTGGGGATCGACAATCTTCGTTTCCTTGACGCGGCGGACATAAATTGTGGTGGGGTTAGGCCCGGCAACCATCGGAATGCGTTCGATGGAGAATTTCACATCATCCGCAGTGAAGTCCGAACCATCATGGAACTTCACGCCCTTGCGCAATTTGAATTCCCAGGTGGTGTTGTCCACCGCCTTCCAGCTCTCCGCCAGCCGGGGCTCCAGCTCCAGCCCATCGCCAGACCAGACCAGCGTGTCATAAACATGCTTCAACGCTTCCGCATGCGTGCCGGTGGCGGTGAAATGCGGATCGATCGAATCCGGACCGCCACGCACGCCAATCGTCAAGGTTTGCGCCAGCGCACCGGTGCAAAGTACGGTTGCGCCAAAAAAGCCAAACATCAGTGAACGGGACACAAGCCGCATGATCGCCTCCTGAATGGCCAGCGCGGAAGGCCCAGCGCTGGATTTGGCCATATTCAAGGATGAACGCTCGACATAGTCAATTCCGTATGGAACTATTTGTTGAGCAGTGCGTGGCGGGCGTTTGCGCACGAAACCGGGGAGGCGCATGGTGGCGCGAGGCATTGCGGAAAAGTCAGAAGCCATGCGGCTTGACCAGCTTGCCCATGAGCGGCTTGACCGGTTTACCCATGCCCGGCTGTGGAACAATCCGTGCGGCTTTGCTGCCCGCTTCAACTTCATCGCCATGCGGTATAACGTACCGCTTTATGGTTGGGTGGAACAGGAATTCGGGCTTAGCCGCGTTGAATTTGTGGTTATCTACAGTTTGGCGATTATGGATGGCGTTACGGCCAGCGAAATTGCAGCCTCCACAGCCTTTCCGAAAAATACGCTGAGCCGTGCGGTAAATCGTCTTGTGGAATTGAAATTGATCCGACGCCGCACCGATGCGGCAGACCGGCGCAACCAGCCGCTCGCCATCAGCGCTGCCGGCCGTGCCATTGTCAAACGCGCCATGCCGCGCTTTGTTGCGCTCGAAGGGGAAATGCTGTCGGCGCTTTCGCCGCAGGAGCGCGATCTGCTGTCTGGCCTGATGGCAAAAATTGTGATGGCGATGGTGTCGGGCCAAGTCGGCGTGGAAGCAACGCCAAATGAAAAGGCAGCCTGAACATGCGTATTATCGATATGAACTGGATGCAGGTCGAAGCGCATGCGCGCCATGATGATCGTGCCGTTTTGCCAATCGGCTCGACCGAGCAGCATGCCTATCTCAGTCTTGGCGTTGATTCCATTTTATCCGAAAAGGTTGCGGTCGAAGCGGCGGAACCCCTGCAGGTGCCGGTATTTCCGACGGTCAGCTATGGATTGACGCCGAGCTTTGTCGAATATCCCGGCACAGTGACATTGCGCATGGCGACGTTATGCGCACTGGTCACGGATATTCTCGATGGCATCAAGCGCTCCGGATTCCGCCGCATCGTGATTGTCAACGGGCATGGCGGCAACACGCCTGCGCATGGGGCTGTGCTGGAATGGCTCGACCGTCATCATGGTGTGCAGGTGAAATGGCACAACTGGTGGAATGCACCGCGCACCTTCGAAGCGGTTAAGGCCATTGATGCCGTCGCCTCCCATGCGTCATGGATGGAGAATTTTCCGTGGACGCGGCTGGGCAATGTGTCGATGCCGTCCCATCAGAAGCCAATGATGGAGCTGGCGCAATTTCAGCAGGTCGACCCGGTGCGCAAGCGGGCATTGCTGGGCGATGGCAATTATGGCGGCCTGTATCAGCGTTCTGATGCGGATATGCTGAAGCTCTGGTCGGTTGCGGTGGAGGAAACCCGCGCCCTGATTGATGGCGGCTGGATGTAGGGCCGCCTGATGCTTGGTTTTGCCATCCAGCGCTTGATGCAGGCCAGCGTGGTCATGCTGGTGATTTCAATGCTGGTGTTTGCCGGTGTTTACGCCATCGGCAATCCCATCGATGTGCTGTTGTCGCCGGATGCAACGCAGGCCATCCGCGAGCAGACCATCAAGGCCTATGGCCTCGATCAGCCGCTCTGGAAACAGTATCTCGATTTTCTCGGCCGCTTGCTGCGCGGTGATTTTGGCCGCTCTTTCGTTTTCAACATGCCCGTGCTCGATCTGATTTTTTCACGGTTGCCGGCGACGCTGGAATTGACGCTGGCGGCTGTTTTCGGCGCCACGCTCCTCGGCGTGCCGCTTGGCATGTATGCTGGGTATCGTCCCGATAGCCTGATTTCAAAAACCATTATGGCAGTGTCGATTCTCGGATTTTCCGTGCCGACATTCTGGATCGGGCTTGTGCTGATTTTTACCTTTGCGGTGACTCTGGGATGGCTGCCGGCAGGAAACCGTGGCGACACCGCTTCATTATTTGGCATTGAATGGAGCTTTCTCACCCTTGATGGATTGAAGCATCTGTTCTTGCCGGCGCTGAATTTGTCGCTGTTCAAATTCGCCATGATGGTGCGGCTCGCCCGCGCCGGAACGCGCGAAATCATGCTGACCGACACGGTGCGGTTTGCGCGCGCCGCCGGGGAGAGCGAATGGACCATTTTGCGCCGCCATGTGTTGCGCCTCATTGCAGTTCCCATTGTTACAGTCTTCGGACTGGAACTCGGATCGACGCTGGCCTTTGCTGTGGTGACCGAAACAATTTTTTCTTGGCCAGGCGTCGGCAAGCTGATTATCGATTCGATTTCATCGCTGGATCGCCCGGTGATGGTGGCCTATTTGATGTTGGTTGCCTTGTTATTCATCATCATCAATTTCACCGTTGATATGGCCTACGCGCTGCTCGATCCGCGCGTGCGTGCGGGGCGGACGTGATGCACGACACGCCATTCACCCGTTTCTGGACCGACTTCCGACGCAACCGCGTGGCCGTGGCAGCATTGAGCGTCGTGATCCTCATGGTACTGATTGCCATCGCAGCGCCGTGGATTGCGCCACAGAATCCTTACGACATGGCGACACTGCGCCTCGGCGACGCGCGCCGTCCGCCGGGCATGAGCGGGTCGGCCGGCTTCACCTTCTGGCTCGGCACCGATGCGCAGGGGCGTGATATTTTATCGGCTATTTTGTACGGCCTGCGCGTATCTATGCAGGTCGGTCTGATCGCTGGCGGCATTGCCTTCGTGCTGGGCGCCTTGCTCGGCACATTTGCGGCTTATTTCGGCGGTCGCATTGAAATGCTGATCATGCGGTTCATCGATCTGCAATTGTCATTTCCCGCTATTCTCATGGCGCTGGTTTTGGCGGCCATGCTGGGGCAGGGGAAGTGGCAGCTCATCGCTGCTCTGGTCACGGCGCAATATGCCTATTTTGCGCGGACCGCCCATGGCGCAGCGCGTGCAGAACGGGAAAAGGATTATGTCGAGGCGGCATTATCGACACCGCTGCCGGTCTGGCGCGTGGTGCTGCGCCATATCTTGCCGAACTGTCTGCCGCCGTTGATCGTTGTCGCGACGGTGCAAATTGCCAATGCGATTGCGCTGGAAGCCACGCTCTCCTTCCTTGGCCTCGGCATGCCTGTGAGCGAGCCATCCCTGGGTATGCTCATCGCCAACGGTTTTCAATATATGCTGTCTGGCCGTTACTGGATTTCGATCTATCCCGGCGTCGCGCTGATTATTCTGATTGTCGCCATCAATCTCGTCGGCGATCAGGTGCGCGACCAGTTCAATCCGAGGCTGAGCCGATGAGTGCGCCATTGCTCGCCGTGGACAACCTCACCACGCGCTTTCGCACACGCGTTGGTGATGTCATGGCGGTGAACGATGTGTCGTTCCATGTCGAGGCCGGTGAAATTGTCGGGCTGGTTGGTGAGTCAGGCTCTGGCAAAAGCGTGCTTGGATTTTCCTTGTTGGGGCTGATCGATCCACCCGGGGAAATTTCATCCGGTTCGGTGCGCTGGCAGGGCCGCGAGTTGCGCGGGTTATCGCAGGGCGCGATGCGCAGCGTGCGCGGGCGCGAGATCGCCATGATCTTTCAGGATCCGGCTGCGACGCTCAATCCTGTTTTGACGATTGCCGATCAGATGCGGCTCGCAGTCGAGGCGCACGAAAAGTTGTCTGCAGCGGCGGCGCGTCAACGCGCGGTGGCATCGCTGGCCACCGTTGGCATTCCTGATCCTGAAAAGCGGATTGACAATTATCCGCACCAGTTCAGTGGCGGCATGCGCCAGCGCGTGGCCATCGCAACCGCCTTGCTGAACCGGCCGCGGCTGCTGATTTGCGATGAGCCGACGACCGCGCTTGATGTATCCATTCAGGCTCAAATCCTCACGGAAATGCGTGCGCTGGCGCAGCAATCCGGTACGGCGATGATCTGGATTTCGCACGATCTGGCGACGGTCTCGATGCTCGCTTCGCGTCTGCTCGTGATGTATGCGGGCCGGGTTATCGAGTCTGGTCCGGTGCAGGCGGTGCTGCGCACCCCGCGCCATCCCTATACGCGCGGCCTGATGAATTCATTGCCAGCCAACGCCGCGCCGGGCGAGCCGTTGCGGCAAATTCCCGGCAGCACGCCGGCGCTCGTCAATTTGCCGCCCGGATGCGCCTTTGCGCCCCGCTGTAGCAGAGCCGATTCCATGTGCGCGATCATGCCGGCCATCACGAACGATGCCGGGCGCACCTTCCGCTGCCATCATCCCTTGCAGGATGGAGACGTGGCATGAGCGCGCTTGTGCAGCTTGACCGCGTGACGAAACGGTTCATCCCTCAATTGACGCTCGGCGAGCGCATCGCGCGCAGGTTTGGCGCGGCGATTGAAAATCGCACCGTGCATGCAGTGGAAAATGTGAGCCTGTCCATTGCGCGTGGCGAGGTGCTGGGGCTTGTCGGCGAATCCGGCTGCGGAAAATCAACGCTCGGCCGTGTGGTTTCCGGCATTTACGCCCCGACCACTGGCGCTGCCACATTCGATGGCCAGCCTGTCATGGAAGGCGGACGCGCGCCCGTGAAGCGCACGACGCGCGTGCAGATGATTTTTCAGGATCCATTTGCATCGCTTGATCCGCGTATGCGCATTGGCGACAGCATCGCCGAAGGGCCGCAGGCGCATGGCCTGCTTGGCGGGAAAACGCCGCAGGACTATGTGGCGGGCTGGCTCACCCGCGTCGGCCTGCCAGCGGATGCGGCCAGTCGCTATCCGCACCAGTTTTCCGGCGGTCAGCGCCAGCGGATCGCCATTGCGCGTGCACTGGCCATGCAGCCGGATGTGCTGGTGTGCGATGAGCCGGTCGCCTCGCTCGATGTGTCGATTCAGGCGCAGATCATCAATTTATTTCTGGCGCTGCGGCGGGATTTGTCGCTGACCATGCTGTTCATCAGCCATGATCTCGGCATCGTGCGTCATCTCTGTGATCGCATTGCGGTGATGTATCTGGGCCGCATTGTTGAAATAGGCTCTGCCGCAACGGTTTTTGCGCAGCCGCGCCATCCCTACACCCGCGCGCTGATTGACAGTGTGCCGAAACTGGCCACGGGCGAGGCGGAGCAAGCGTTCCGTCCTATCGCCGGAGAATTGCCATCCCCGCTCGCGCCGCCGTCCGGCTGCGCATTCCATGTCCGCTGCCCGCGTGCCCAGCCGCTCTGCCGCACAACGCTGCCGGCGCTTGATGCGCCGGTGCAAGGTCCGGCGGTCGCCTGTCATTTTCCATTGGAGAGCTAAACATATGGAACCGTGGGAATGGCCGGAAGCAGAATGGCGGCAGCGTGTGGCGCAGGTCAGGGCCGGGCGTTCGCTCAAGCCGCGCACATGGCCGGGCGGGGCGCGCTGCGCTGTCGCTTTGTCGTTCGACAGCGATCACGACACCAATGAATTGCGCGATGGCGGTCAATCCATCGGCCGCATGTCGTGGGGGCAATATGGCACGCGCGTTGGCGTGCCGCGTATTCTCTCCTTATTGAAGCGCAACAGTATCCCGGCGACTTTTTTCGTGCCGGCCGTCAGTGCGCTGCTCTATCCGGACGAACAAAAACGCGTCATCGCCGAAGGGCATGAAATCGGCCTGCATGGCTGGATTCATGAACTGAATTCGGTTCTGCCTGAAGCGGTGGAGCGGGACCTGCATCAGCGCTCCGCCGATGCGCTGGAACAGGTGACAGGTGTGCGGCCTGTGGGCATGCGCACACCGTCCTGGGATTTTTCGCCG
>JBOFFO010000490.1:0-2438 GCA_051648665.1 Beijerinckiaceae bacterium
GCGCTATCGTTGCATCACTTTTGCGCATCGCGGCTTCTGCCCGTCCGATCCGTTGCCCGCCTTGCCGCAGATTGCTGATTTTGCCGACGACCTCGGTGCATTGCTCGATGCGTGCGATGCCGAGGACTGCGTGCTTGTCGCCCAGTCCATGGGCGGCTGGACGGCGGTGGAATACGGCCTGAAAAATCCGCACCGCGTGCGCGCGCTCGTCATGGCCTGCACAACGGGATCGATTGATTTCATGCGCTGTAATCAGTCCGCGCTGAGCCGTCTGCCGCGCTGGAACGAACAAAGCGCAGCGTTGACACAGCAATGCGCCGATTCAGCGGTGAGCGTTGCATGCGGCCTGCGCATGGCGCGCGAGCAACCCGCTTTGCATGAATTGTATAAGCAGATTGACCGCCTGAAAATCGGCTTTGACAGTGCGGCGATGCTGCAAAGGTTATGGCAGAGTCGTACGCGCCGTCCTGACGCACTCGCGGCCTTGTCGATGCCGAAACTGTTTATCAGCGGCGCGGAGGATATTGTCATTCCTCCGGCTGGTGTCGAGGCTGTTGCTGCCGCTGTCGGCGCTACATTCGAATCCGTGGCGGAAGCTGGGCATTCTGTCTATTTCGAGAGGCCTGACATTTTTAACGCGAGGCTTACGGAATTTCTTAACACGCTTTAATAGCTGGCCGCAGAAGCGTCTCGCATCGGCACGCATAAAATTGTCTGCGTTTACGTCTGCTCAACCCTAATGCGCGATAACGAAACGGGATGAACGAGCGTTCATGCCTGCACAGCGGCGGATAGGGTTCTGCGTACCGCCTCGCGTGTGGGTTTCGTCATTCCGTGTGTGCGTTGCGTTGCGTGTTGAGTGCGGTTGCGTATGCGTCAGTTTCGCCGGCGTCTGCAGTGGGTAGGCGCGACCTTTGCGCCGTGGGGTCTGGCCGGCGGCCTGCTGGTGTCGTTTACGGCTGCGGCTGGTCATGATCCGTCGCTCACAGCCGGGTTCAATGCATTCTCAGAAATCATGCCGCGCCGCATCGCTGCCGAAAATGCTGCGCCGTTGCTGGATGGCCGTGTGCGGCTCGCGGGCCTTGGTGACAGCCTGCTGAGCGTTGCCAACACAAGCTATCTCTCGTCTGTACGCGGCACGCGTCTGCTCAACAATGAATTCTCCCTGCGGCCTGACCTGAAAAACCACGTGGCCGGCTATCCGGATGTGGATCGTTCGCTGAAGGGCGACCCGCTGCTGGGTGATGGGTTGCGCCGCACGCTCAGCCGCGCCGGCAGTTCCAACCGCGAGATTGCGCTGGCGGGTATCGCTTTCGATCTGGACGAGCGCGATTTGACGGTCAGCAGTTTCGAGCCGACCGTGAATCTAACGCATTTCGATGCCGGGCCGATGACTTTGTTCGAACCGGGCGTGATTCCCCCCTCAGGCCGCACGGGATCAGCGCACAGTGTTCAGTCGCCGGAAGCAGCCGAATCGACGCCCACAGCCGAGGTCGATCCGGCCCGCACCGGCACAACGCCGGCGGTCCCGCGCGCAATGGTGCTGGCATCAGCAACACCGGTGGCGGCGGATGCATCGCCGGTTGCGATCGCCGGTGTCCCGGTTTCGGTGGGTGCTGCCGCCGCAGCTGCCACGCAGATCGTGCGCACGGAAGAATCGAAGCCGCCACGCTCCCGCTACGCTGCGCTGGTCACGCCTGCCCGCTTGCAGCGCGAACTGAAATGTCTTGCCGAAGCGGTGTATTTTGAATCGCGCTCCGAGCCGGAATCAGGTCAGGCGGCGGTGGCGCAGGTGGTGCTCAATCGAGCCATGTCCGGTCTCTACCCGTCGAGCATCTGCGGCGTGGTCTATCAGAATCGCCACCGGTATCTGGCCTGCCAGTTCACCTTCGCTTGTGAAGGGAAATCACTGCGCATCACCGAGCCGGAGGAGTGGCGCACCGCGTCCCGGGTTGCACGCGCTGTGTTTGAGGGCAAGACCTACATCGACAAGGTCGGCGGTGCGACCCATTACCACGCCACCTATGTGCGTCCCTATTGGGCCAAGCGCTTGCGCAAGATGGACAAAGTCGGCCAGCACATTTTCTACAAGCTCAGGCCCGGCCAGACCTGATCATCGGTCCCGTCTGCTTTGAACTGTGCCACGCCGGGATTCGCGCGATCGGCGCTGTGTCATCCGCGCACAAAACCGTTTCAATTCGATATAGTAACCAAAGCATTGATTTAATTTGGTTAATTGTTAAAATTGCGTTGCTTTTGTTCCGTGGAATCCGCATCCTTCCCATCATGAAGGCGGGGACTATATCCCGCCGGGGCTGATCCCCAGGGAGTGTCGGACATGAAATCAGGACGTATTATTCTCGGCCTTTCCGTTGGCATCGCCGCTTTGGTCGGCGGTTTGGCGGCCGCGCAGGCGGGAGCGCCGTGCGTGGGCGCCT
>JBOFFO010000491.1:0-5782 GCA_051648665.1 Beijerinckiaceae bacterium
ACGCGAGCCGAACCGCCTGCGCCCGGATCAGTGACGCAACTGGCCCATCAATCACCAGCGACGGGAACACCACTGCCGCTGTCTGGCCAGCCTCTTCACGAACCCATTGCATGAACCGGTCGAACACCGCCTCGGCAGCTTCAGCATCAATCAGCGGCGCGCCATTGGTCATGTAGGGGGTCAGCCACCCCCGCAGCACGGGTGCAGCGACATCGAAACGCGGCATCGCCAGCGGAAACAGGCCGAGCAGCGTTTGCCGCGCTGGGCCGTCCCAGATCAGCACCAGTGTCAGCCGGCCTTTGAAATGATGCAGCGCGTGGGCGAGAAAAGACGGCTCGTAAAAAGCGTTCGGCTCCAGCGTGCGGCCTGCCAGCGATTTGGCCTCGACCGCAAGGGCTGCGTATTGATCAGGCCGGATCGCTTCGGCCACCAGCACCGCAGGCGACACGCGGCTGGCCACTGGCGAATCTGAACGCGCCGTACCGGAGGGCAGGGCAGAAACGCGCAGGGAGTGTGCCAAACCGGTTGCCATCGTGTTTCGTCTCCTCTGCCATCTGCCCCGAAATGGGACAGCCTCGCAGCTCTCGACGTTAACACTTCAAAAACCATTCCATCCGGGCCAGCGGCGATGCCGGGCTGCTGGATAAGCCGGCCATGACCCTGCATGGCCTGATGATCAGACCAGACCCATGAGGCGGAGCACCGCCCGTGTCAGCGGTGACTCGCGATCCATGAAGGCCAGCGGCAAATCGAAATGGTTTGTACCCGGCGGCACGATCATCTCCACCGGGCTGCCGCGCGCTGCGCAGGCCGCCGCATAGGCTTCCGACTGGCGGTGAAACTCCTCTGTCTCATCAGGCCCATAAGCGATGGCGAGTGGAACAGGCCAGTCCGGGAGATGATATTGCGGACTCATGGCGCGCGCCGTCGCCGCATCCATACCAAGCCAGCCGTTCACTTCCGACAATTGCACCGGCACAAGATCGAACAGGCCCGACAGCGGCGAGGCCGAGCGCACCGCGCGCGGGCCGATGCCAAAATCCTCCTGCCAGCCCGGCGCGATCACCATGCCGGCGAGATGTCCGCCCGCTGACGATCCGGAGACATGCAGATGCGCCGGGTCGCCGCCATAGTGTGCAATGTTTTTCACGATCCACGCAACGGCCGCACGGCACTGCCGGACAATTTCCGGCAAAGGCGTGTCAGGCGCTAGGCCATAATTCACCGCAACCACGCAAGCACCGGCCTGCGTGAAGGTTTCCGCCATGAATGAGGAATCCGCCGCATCCAGCAGCCGCCAATATCCGCCATGCAGAAAAATAAAAACCGGAGCAGCGCCACGACCCTGCGCCGGGAAAATATCGAGCCGCTCCTCCGGCTTTGGCCCATAGGGCACGCCGACATGACAGGGCAACGTTGCCCGGCAGCGCGCGCTTTCCACGCTGTAGCGCTGGACGAACACGGTAAAGTCCGGCACGGTCGCCCGCGCATTGAGTTGCCGGTCAAGCGTGGCCTGATCGTAGCCGCGAAACACAGCGGTCATGCCGGCACCACTGCCGTGGCCTCAATCTCAACCTTGGCGCGATCCTCAATCAGCGCCTTGACCTCGACGACCGACATGGGCGGATAATTCCTCCCCATGACGGCGCGATAGGCCTGACCGATCTCGCGCAGGCGCGCCACATAGGCTGCCTTGTCCGTGATGAACCAGGTCATGCGCACCAGATGCTCCGGCCCGGCGCCGGCCTCTTGCAACAACGCCGCGATATTGCGCAGCGCCGTTTCAAACTGCACGACAAAATCATCACTCTCAAACTGCTGCTGCGCATTCCAGCCGATCTGTCCGGCAAGATAAATCTGGCGGCCCGTGGCGACCACGCCATTCGCATAGCCCTTGGCAGGCAGCCATCCTTCCGGCTGCAATGTGCGATGCATTGTCATGACTGTGTGTCCCCCTTCGCGGCAAACCGGTCCTCGGCTTGCGCGCGCAGGACAAATCGCTGAATTTTTCCTGTCTGGGTTTTTGGCAGCGCCGCCAGAAATTTGATCGACCGTGGATACTTGTAAGGCGCGATGGCGGCCTTCACATGATCCTGCAGCCGCTTGATGCAAGCTTCATCCGCAACAACGCCCTCGCGCAGCACAACATAAGCCTCGACAATATGGCCGCGCTCAACATCCGGTGCGCCGATCACTGCAACTTCGGCAACATCTGCATGCTTGAGCAATGCCGCCTCCACCTCCGGACCGGCGATGTTGTAGCCGGAGCTGATGATCATATCATCCGCGCGCGCGACGAAATGGAACACGCCATCGGCATCGCGCAGAAACGTGTCGCCTGTAATGTTCCAGCCCTGCTTGACGTAATTTTTCTGCCGCGCATCGGCGAGATAGCGGCAACCCGTGGGACCCCGCACAGCCAGAAAACCGGCTTCGCCATCCGGCACCGGCTGCATGTCGCCATCGACAATCCGCGCCTCGTAGCCGCTGACAGGCTTGCCCGTTGCACCGCCCTTGGCATCGCCGATGCGGTTGCTGATGAAAATATGCAGCATCTCCGTCGCGCCAATGCCGTCGAGAATCGGCTTGCCGGTTTTCCGGGTCCACTGCTCGAACACCGGGGCTGGCAAGGTTTCACCAGCCGATACCGCGATACGAAGGCTGGACAAATCCGCGCCCTCGTCCATCGCCGCCATCATGGCCCGATACGCCGTGGGCGAGGTGAAAGAGATCGTCGCCTTATACTGTTCGATAATCTTGATCATGTTCGGCGGCGATGCATTTTCCAGCAAGGTCGCCGCCGCGCCGAAGCGCAGCGGGAAAATCGCGAGGCCGCCAAGGCCGAACGTGAAAGCCAGCGGCGGCGATCCCACGAACACATCATCCGGCGTCACCTGCAACACCTCGCGCGCATAGCCATCGGCGATGATCAGCAGGTCGCGATGAAAATGCATCGTGCCTTTCGGCTCGCCCGTCGTGCCAGAGGTGAAACCGATCAGCGCCACATCATCGCGGCTCGTCGGGCAACAGGTAAATTTCACCGGCTTGTCCAGCGCCACCCGGTCCAGCTCGGCGTCATGATTGGACGTGCCGTCAAAGGTGACGACGCGCTTCATGAAGCGGCTGTCTTTCGCAGCGCTCACCAGTTCATCGGCAATGCGGCTGTCGCTGAGACCCAGCACGATCTCGCCCTTATCAATAATCGCGGACAATTCTCCCGCGCGCAGCATGGGCATGGTGTTGACGGCAATCGCGCCAACCTTTGTGACCGCCAGCCACGCCGCCACCATCGCCGGATTATTACCGGAACGGATCAGCACACGGTTGCCCGACGTGATGCCGAAATCCTCAACGAGCGCATGCGCCAGCCGGTTGGTCCAGTCGCTCAATTCCTTATAGGTGCGCCGGCGGCCATTACCGATCAGCGCGGTGTGATCACCAAAACCTCTTTCGACCATGCGGTCAGTGAGTTCATAGGCGGCGTTGAGCGTTTCCGGATACTGAAATTCCGGCCTGTCCAGCACCAGCACCGGCCACTGTTCCGGCGGCGGCAAATGATCACGGGCGAAGCTATCGACATGCGCCGATGGCGCGAGTGCGGCAAGCGGATCGTATGTCATGCGAACGCTCCCAGTGTGGCGCGAGCAATAATGATTTTCTGCACATCCGATGCGCCCTCATAAATGCGCAGCGCACGGATGTCGCGATAGAGTTCTTCAACAACGGAGCCGGAGCGCACGCCCTCGCCCCCATGAATCTGTACAGCGGCATCAATGGCCTTCTGCGCCATCTCGGTCGCAAACAATTTGGCCATCGCCGCTTCGCGTGAAACGCGCGCCGCGCCCTTGTCCTTCATCCACGCCGCGCGGTAGATCAGCAGCGCCGCCGCATCGATGCCCAGCGCCATGTCCGCGATGTGGCCCTGCACCATCTGTAAATCCGCCATCGGCGCACCATAGAGCCGCCGCGACTGCGCGCGTGTGGCTGCCGCATGCAGCGCCTTGCGGGCAAAGCCCAGGGCCGCTGCGCCGACAGTCGAGCGGAACACATCCAGCGTCGCCATCGCGATGGCAAATCCCTGTCCTTCCGCACCGATCCGCGCGGCAGCGGGAATAAAGCAATCATCAAAGCGGATGCGCGCCAGCGGGTGCGGGGCGATCACTTCAATGCGCTCGGCGATGGAAAATCCCTTCGCATCAGCAGGGACCATGAACGCGCTGAGGCCCTTTGCGCCCGGCCCGCCCGTGCGCGCAAACACGGTATAGACATCAGCAATGCCGCCATTGGATATCCAGGTTTTTTCGCCATTGAGCACATAGCCGCCATCCCGCGGCTCCGCCCGCATCATGATATTCGCGACATCGGAACCGGATTCGGGCTCGGACAGGGCAAAGGCCGCAATCGCATCGCCGCTGCGCGTGCGCGTGAGCCATTGCATGCGCTGCTCCGGCGTGCCGAACAGCGAAATCGGTCCTGCGCCAAGGCCCTGCATGGCAAAGGCGAAATCGGCGAGGCCGGAATGACGCGCCAGCGTTTCGCGGATCAGCGCCAGCGCGCGCACATCCAGTCTTGCATCGGACGCAGCAGGATCCGGCGCGCTGTGTTTCAGCCAGCCCGCACTACCCAGCGCTTTCACCAGTGCGCGGCAGGCCGCATCGACATTATCATGCTGGACATGCACACAATGGACTGCAGCCCACCCATCGAGATCGCGCGCGAGGTTGCGATGCGCCTCGTCAAAAAATGGCCAATGCAGAAAACTCTCATCGCGCATCGCTCAATCCCCTGCGAAATGCGGCTTCTGCTTCGCCACGAACGCTTCATAGGCGCGACCGAAATCCTTGGTCTGCATGCACAACGCCTGCGCCTGCGCTTCCGCTTCAATCGCCTGTTCGATGCTCATCGACCATTCCTGATTCAGCATGGTCTTGGTCATCATATGGCCGAAGGTCGGGCCGGCAGCGAGCCGCTGCGCCTGCGCAATGGCTTCAGCTTCCAGCTGATCGGCTGCGATGAGCCGGTTGAAAAATCCCCAGCGCTCGCCTTCCTCCGCACTCATGGTGCGGCCGGTGTAGAGCAATTCCGCCGCCCGGCCTTGACCAATGACGCGCGGCAGCATGGCGCAGGCGCCCATGTCGCAACCAGCGAGGCCAACGCGGGTAAACAGAAACGCGGTTTTCGCGTCAGATGTGCCGAAACGCAGATCGGAAAACAGCGCGATCATGGCGCCTGCGCCGACGCAGATGCCATCCACCGCCGCAATAATCGGTTGCGGGGCCTGATTCATCGCCTTGACGAGATCACCGGTCATGCGCGTGAAGGCGAGCAGACCCTTCATATCCTTTTTCAGCAGCGGCCCGATAATGTCATGCACATCACCGCCGGAACAGAAATTGCCGCCGTTTGAGGCAAATACGATCGCCTTCACATCATCCGCATAGACAAGCGCGCGGAACAGGTCGCGCAGCTCGGCGTAGGAATCAAATGTCAGCGGATTTTTGCGGTCCGGCCGCGCCAGCCGGATGATGCCGACACGCCCGTCAAGCCGCCACTGGAAATGGCGGGGCTGATAGGCGGCGAAATCCGTGATTGCATTCATCATTCATCACTCCCGTCCCTGCGTTGCAGGAGCAGTCTTTCATAAATCTCGACCAGCATGGCCGATTCGCCCCCATCGAGTCCGCGAAACAGCGTAGCCACCCATTGCTCATGCGCAGCGGCAATGGTTTCAAATCGCGCCCGGCCTGCTGGCGTCAGCGTCACGAGGCTGGTGCGCCGGTCA
>JBOFFO010000492.1:0-3130 GCA_051648665.1 Beijerinckiaceae bacterium
ACGAGTTCGAGAATTTCTTCGACACGCGGCTTGATGATGCGGGTGAGATGGGCGCGCGGCAGGTGGGCTTCCACATCCCGGTCGCCTTCATCCACTTGCGGCACAGCAATCACATCGCGGTCATCCGCACTGCCGGTGATCACCGAGCCGAATAAAGTCTTGATGCGTTCCGCGTCGCTCAGCCGTGTCGAAAGCCCCCGCGCCACATCGAGCGTGACATGATAGCCGCCGACCGCAATGCCATCGGTGTGCACCAGCCGGCCATGCGCAAACACACCGAATGTCGTGGTGCCTGCGCCCATATCAATGACGATCGCGCCCATATCCGCTTCATCGTCGATCAGGCACGACAGGCCCGACGCGTAGGGCGTGGCAACCACCGCTTCGACGTCCACATGGCAGCGCTCGACGGCCAGCATCAGATTGCGCGTCGCCGTTGCATCGGATGACACCGCATGCAGCGCACAGGACAATTCAGAGCCAACCATGCCCACCGGATCATGCACCGCATTACCGTTATCGAGTGCGTAGCTGACCGGCAGCGCATGCATCACCACGCGGCCCGGCTGCACCAGCATTTGCGCGGCCGCATGCACGGAGCGGTCCACCTCGCCTGCGCCAACCGCCTGCCCGCGCAACGGCGTAATGCCCTGATGTGTGACAGAATTGAGCCGTCCACCGCTCAGATTGACCAGCGCCGACTGAATTTCGACGCGCGCCATACGCTCCGCCGCATCAATCGCGTGACGCAGTGCGCGCTCCGCCGCATCCATGTCAACGATCACGCCAGCCTTCATGCCGGCAGAGCGCTGATGGCCGATGCCGAGCACACGGCAGGCATGGGTGCGGCCCCGGATGGCGTCCGCGGAATTGATTGGCTCCAGTTCCGCCACAAGGCAGACGATTTTATTCGTGCCGATATCGATCACCGACAGCGTGGCGCTGCGGTTGGGCGCAAGACGCTTCATGCGCGGCGTGATGGACATAGAGCGGCTCATGCGTCGTTGCCCTGCCATTTGCCCATTTTTTTCTTCGCCGCATCAAGCCGCTGTTCCGCCGGCTCCGCCGCAAGCCGGACCGTCATGCGGCCGGGAATGCGCAGATCGATCGCCAGCACGTCGCGTTCGAGAATGCGCTGTTCCCGTTGCAGGCTGCTGAGTTTCTGCAACGCCAGCTCCGGCTTGTCCTCCGGCAACTTGATGTCGATGCCGTTGGTCATCTTCAGATTCCAGCGCCGCTCACCGATCAGCACACCGGCGCGGATACGCGCTCTGAGATCCGGCGTCTTCTCGATCAACGCCGCAAATTCCTTCGCCCGCTTATTGGCGCCGGGGCCAACAACGAGCGGCAGGTTGAGGAAGCGCGGATCGTTGAATTTTTCGGTCGGCGTGCCGTCCGATGCCACCACGCGCAATTCGCCATCCTTCTGCCAGATCGCGAAAGCCTCGCGCTCGGTGATGTCGATGGCGATGTCGTTGGGATAAAGTTTGCGCACCGACGCCGTTTCAACCAGCGGAAGGTTCATGATGCGCTGGCGCACGTCGGCAATATCGAGAAACGGCACGGAGTGGCGCGCGGTGACGCCTGTCGCGGCGAGAATTTCCGCCTCACTCAGTTCCACATGGCCTGTGATGGTGACGCGCGCAACGCCAAAGCCCAGCGCCCGTGCTGCCAGATGATGAAATTCGCCATACGCATCGCGCAGTTGCGCAACGCCGCCGCCATAAATCGCGCCGCTGAGGCCGACGGCGGCAAACAAGGCGGCCAGTGAACCCGTGCCGAGAAACTTGGGAATGCGCAGGCCACGCTGGCGGCGCGCGCTACGGACCGGAACCGGAAGATGATGCTTGATGACGGCAGGCAGCGACGCGCTGGCGGGTTTTTCACCCACCATCACCGGTCGCAGGAAGCGTCCTCCACCATCCATTTTACCAACTCGCCGAACGAAAGGCCCGCATGGGCTGCCAGTTCGGGCACCAGGCTGGTCTCGGTCATGCCGGGCTGCGTATTGACCTCCAGCCAGACGAGTCGGTCCTTGTCCTCGTCGTAGCGGAAATCAGAACGGCTGACGCCGCGGCAACCAATTGCTTGATGCGCCGTTAACGCCAACTCTTGAATACGGTGGTAAATATTTGGTTTCAGTTCAGCAGGACAAATGTGGAACGAACCGCCTTTCGTATATTTTGCGTCGTAATCATAGAACTCGCCGGTGGTGGCGCGGATTTCGGTCACGCCGAGCGCCCGGTCGCCCATGATGGCGCAGGTAAGTTCCCGTCCTGCAATGAATTCTTCCGCCAGCATCATCTCGCCGCACGGCCAGTCTGGCCGCGCCAATTCCTGCGGCGGATGGCTGCGGTCCTGCTTGACGATGACGATGCCCACCGACGACCCTTCGTTAACGGGCTTTAACACATAAGGCGGCGGCATGACGTGCCGCTTGGCGGCCTTGTAACGCGACAGGGTGATTCCCTTCGCCACGGGAACGCCGGACGCCGACACCACCAGCTTGGCCATGTCCTTCTGGATCGCCAGCGACGAGGCCAGCACGCCGGAATGGGTATAAGGCATGCCGGCAATTTCGAGGATGCCCTGAATGGTGCCATCCTCGCCAAAGCGGCCATGCAGCGCGTTGAAGGCCACATCCGGCTTGAGCGCTGTCAGCACCGAGGCAATATCCCGCTGCACATCGACCCGGGTCACGCGATAGCCGACGCTTTCCAGCGCATCCGCGCATCCCTTGCCAGTGTTTAGCGACACTTCGCGCTCCACCGACCAGCCGCCCATCAGCACCGCGACATGCTTCGCCATCATTCATTCTCCTGCAACGCGCGCGATATTAGCGGACAAGCGTTGCGAATTGATTCATGCGCCGCCGCTGCGGCGATGCGCCGCGAGCCGCGCGCGTGCGGGACAATTACGCCTGTATCGGCCCAGATACTTTGCCGAGCCGCTTGATTTCCCATTGCAGCTCCACACCGGAATGGTCTTTCACCCGCCGGCGCACTTCCTCGCCCAGCGTTTCCAGATCATTCGCGGTCGCGGTGCCAGTGTTGATCATGAAATTACAATGCATCTCGCTCATCATCGCGCCGCCAATGCGCAGGCCACGGCAGCCCGCCGCATCGATCAA
>JBOFFO010000493.1:0-5183 GCA_051648665.1 Beijerinckiaceae bacterium
CGCCTCGGTCGGCCTCGTCATCGGCGCTGCGCTGGTGTTCAATTATATCGTTGCGAGCGAAAACATTCCCGCTCAAGTGTCGGCGGCGCTCAAGGGGCTCGATATTTCGCCGATGGCGTTCATGATCGGGATGAATGTCCTGTTTCTGATCCTGGGCTGCCTGCTCGATGCATCGACAATCATTCTCGTCATCATTCCGATCTTCATTCCGACCTGCAAGGCGCTTGGCATCGACCTTGTCTGGTTCGGCGTCGTCGCGGTGGTGAATTGCATGATCGGGCTGATCACGCCGCCTTATGGCATCCTGCTCTTTGTCATCAATGCGACGACAGGCATCCCGCTGCGCGTGATCATCGCGGATATCTGGCCTTGGGTCGCGGTGCTCATTGGCTGCCTTGCCGTGATGATCGCTTTTCCGGAAATCGTGCTGTTCGTGCCGAAGCTGTTCGGCTATGTGCCGGGCACACTTTAGGCTAGGAGCGCGCCGCCCCGGTTGGCGCGCCGAAGGAGGCAAGATTTCCGCAATGCGCCTGATCTATATTCTCAACGGTCCCAACCTCAATCTGCTCGGCAAGCGCCAGCCGCATATCTACGGCCACACGACGCTTGCGGATGTGGAGGCGGAGTGCCGGGCCATTGCCGCGCAGCACCGGCTCGACCTGCGCTTCCACCAGTCAAACCGGGAATATGAGATCATCGACTGGATTCACGAGGCGCGTGAGATTGCAGGCGGCCTCATCATCAATCCCGGCGCGTTCACCCATACGTCGATTGCGATTCTCGACGCGCTCAACACGTTCGATCCGCCGGTGATCGAACTGCATATCAGCCAGGTCCACAAGCGCGAGGCGTTCCGGCACCATTCCTTTGTGTCGCACCGGGCGGATGCGGTGATGGCGGGCTTCGGCACGCAGGGCTATGGGCTGGCCGTGCAGCGGCTCGCCCATCTCATCGACAGTGCGCAGGCCTGAGGCCAGAATTATTCAGGAGGCGGCGCGTTCAGCCCGCAGGGAATGGCATGATCGACGGCAATACAGCGCTGATCGCGCATGTCGGCTATCCGACTTCGACCTTCAAGGCGCCGCTGATCTATAACCCCTATTTCAGCGCGCGGGGCATCAATGCCGTGGTGGTGCCCATGGGCGTGCACGCGCAGGATTTTTCCAGCGCTTTTCCAGCCATTACGCGGTTCAGCAATTTTCGTGGCGCGCTCATTACCATGCCGCACAAAGTGAGCGTGCTGGGCCTGCTCGATTCGATTTCTACAGCGGCGCAGGTGGCAGGGGCGTGCAACGCTGTGCGCCGCCGGCCCGATGGCGGGCTGGAGGGTGATCTGTTCGATGGCGAGGGCTTTGTCCGGGGCATGATCCGGAAGGGCCGCGCCGCGCACGGGGCGCGGGCGCTTGTTGTGGGATCCGGCGGTGTCGGATCGGCGATTGCCGCCTCGCTGGCCGGTGCAGGCGTGACGCATCTTTCGCTTTTTGATGTGAACGCAGCGGCCATGCGCGGGCTGGCGGAGCGGCTGCGGGCGGCGCATCCGGCCCTCACGGTTGCCACCGGTTCCAATGATCCGGCGGGCCACGACATCATTGTCAACGCCACGCCGCTGGGCATGAACGCGGGCGACGCCATGCCGCTCGATGTGTCCCGTCTCGATGGCTCCATGTTCGTGGGCGAGGTGGTGATGAAGCAGGCCGAGACGGCCTTCTTGCAGGCAGCGCAGGCGCGCGGCTGTCAGACCCAGATCGGGGTGGACATGCTGTTTGAGCAGATTCCAGCCTATCTGGAATTTTTCGACTATCCCACCGCGACAGCGGACGAACTGCGCGCGCTCGCCAGCATCCATTATTGAAGCAGCGCGCCCGCGTGCGGCATCCCTGCGCCGCCCAGCTTGCTGAAATGTCTGAAAAATTGGTCGGAGTGGCAGGATTTGAACCTGCGACCCCTACGTCCCGAACGTAGTGCTCTACCAGGCTGAGCCACACTCCGACCGCTGTCCGCCTGACGGGATATGGGCGAACGGGCGGGGTTATAGTCAGGCATGGGGGGCGGGGCAAGCCGTAATCGGCCTGCTGCCGGTTTTTCATGTCCAACGCTTGACCCGCCATGGCAAAGGGCGAACGTTTGTGTGCGGACATGGGCACAACGGAGGCGCGGCCATGAAAGTCATCCTGCTGTTTGTCGGCGGTGCCATCGCGGGCCTGCTGATCTATGCGGCGACGCGGCCCAACCATTTCCGCATTGTCCGGTCGGCGCTTCTGCCGGCTTCTGCGGCAGCGATTTTCCCGCACATCAATGGGTTGCGGCGCTGGCAAGGATGGTCGCCATGGGAGGGGCTCGATCCGGACCTCAAGCGCGATTATTCCGGTCCGGACGAGGGCGCCGGGGCGGCCTATGGCTGGAGTGGCAACAGCAAGGCCGGGCAGGGGCGGATGGAAATCATTGAATCCGTGCCCAACGAGAAAATCGTGATGCAGCTCGATTTTCTCAAACCGTTCGAAGCCCACAATCGCGTCACCTTCACACTAACGCCGGAGGGCGAGGGCACGCGCGTGGCGTGGGCGATGGATGGGCCACAGCCGTTCATGGCCAAGCTGATGGGCGTCGTGATGAACATGGACCGGATGGTGGGCAAGGATTTTGAAAAGGGGCTGGCGACACTGGGCGCTGTGGCCAGCGCCTCTGGCGGCGCGTCCCCTGCGGCTTGACAGATATGCTTGCGCACTTCGGCAGGGCGTGCATGAACGGCTGAGGAAAGGGACGCGCCTTTGACCACGCTGTATGTTTCGCACCCCTCAAGCCTTGAGCATCTCACCCCGCCGGGGCATCCGGAGCGGCCTGACCGCATCCGCGTCATTGAGAAATTCCTCGCCATGGATTCCTTTGCGCAGCTGCGCCGGGAAGCGGCGCCGGCCGGCCCGCGCGATGCGTTGCTGCGTGTGCATCCCGATTCCTATGTGACGCGCATTGAAGCGGCATCTCCCGATGAGGGGCTTTCGGAACTGGATGGCGAAACCATACTCTCGCCCGGAAGCCTTGAAGCGGCGATGCGTGCGGTGGGCGGCGCGATGTTCGCCGTCGATGAGGTGATGGCGGGACGCGCCAGCAACGCCTTCGTCGCGATGCGTCCGCCAGGCCATCATGCGGAGCGTGAAACGCCGATGGGCTTTTGCGTGTTTTCCAACATTGCCATCGCAGCGCGCCATGCGCAGGCCAAGCACGGGGTCGAACGCGTGGCGATCATCGACTGGGATGTGCATCACGGCAATGGCACGCAGGATGTGTTCTGGGCCGACAAGAGCGTGCTGTTCTGCTCCACCCATGAAATGCCACTCTATCCCGGCACCGGCCATCTCAGCGAGCGGGGCGAACATAACACCATCGTCAATGCGCCGATGACGGCGGGCGACAATGGCGACATCTTTCGCGACATTCTTGAATCGGTGATCCTGCCGCGCGTCGATGCGTTCGGCCCTGATCTCATCATGATCTCGGCCGGGTTCGATGCCCATTGGCGCGATCCGCTCGCCAATCTGCAACTGACGGAAAAAGATTTCGCATGGGCCACGGGCCGCATCTGCGACATCGCGGAAAAACGCTGCAAGGGCCGCGTCGTGTCACTGCTTGAAGGCGGTTATGATTTGCAGGGCCTTGGCCAATCCGCCGCACTGCATGTGGCGACGCTGATGGGGCGGTGAATTTTAGTGCGTTGCCAATAAAAAAGCCGGGCTGTGCGCCCGGCTTTTTTGTGCGACGTTGAAAAATTACAGCAGCCCATTGCCGGTGGCGTGATCGCGCAGGGAAATCTGCGGCCTTGCGCCGATGTGTTGAATCACCTCAGCTGCCGCCAGCGCGCCCAGTTGCAGGCAGCGCTTTGCCTCCATGCCGTTGGCGCGGCCGAACAGAAATCCCGCCGCGAACAGATCGCCGGCGCCGGTTGTGTCCACCAGCGTTTCGATGTGCGCAGCAGGTGCGCTGACAACATCGTCGCGCGTTGCGACCAGCGCGCCCTTGTCGGAGCGGGTGATGACAGCGGTGGTCGCATCTTTCCGGATTGCAGCGAGCGCGGTATCAAAGTCGGCGGTCTGATACAGGCTTTTCAACTCATGCTCGTTGGCGAAGACGAGATCAACGGCACGGGTGCGCAGCAGAAACAGAAATTCATCGCGGTAGCGGTCAACGCAGAACGGGTCAGAGAGCGTCATGCTCATTTCGCGGCCTGCGGCATGGGCAATATCCGAGACCTTGCGGATCGCATCCTTTGCGGCGGGCGGATCCCAGAGATAGCCCTCGAAATAAATGATTTTTGAATCGCGCACTGTCGCCTCGTCGACATCGCCGGGGCCGAAGGTGGTGCAGGCGCCCAGATAGGTGTTCATGGTGCGCTCGCCATCCGGCGTCACCATGATAAAGCAGCGCGCGGTCGCCGGGCCGTCAGTTGCAGCCTGCGTCGGGAAATGTACGCCGAGAGATTCCACGTCATGGCGGAAATAACCACCGAGTTCGTCATTCCTGACCTTGCCGAAATAGGCGGATTTCCCACCAAACGAAGCAATGCCGGCAGCGGTGTTGCCGGCGGACCCGCCGGACATAATCGTGGCCGGCCCCATAACCTTGTACAGCGCTTCTGCGCGCGGCTCGTCAATCAGATGCATCGTGCCCTTGGCGAGCTTGTGGCTGACCAGAAAGGCCTCATCGGTATGAGCGATGAGATCGACGATGGCATTGCCGATGCTGAGCACATCGTGGCGGGTCGGACTGGTCATGACGCTATCCTGCGGCGGAGAAACTGGCGCGGCATGTGGCAGGGCGCAGGGCGCAGGTCAATCTGGGGCGGTAGTCAGGGCCGGCTGCGTCGCAGACGGACATAGAACGCGCCGTCCCCACCGTGATGGGCGGCGGCAGTTTCAAATCCCAGCACAAGGCTGCGCAGATCAGGCAGGCGCAGCCAGTGCGGCACCATGCGGCGCAGCACGCCGCGTTCACGGTCGGGATCAAAGGCCGGACCAGCTGCGCCCTTGCCGGTGATAACGATGACAAGGCGCGCACCCTGCGTGTGCCTGGCGTGCAGAAATCCAAGCAGGGCATCGTGCGCCTGCGCCTGTGTCAGGCCATGCAGGTCGAGCACGCCATCGAACCCGTGCGTACCGCGCCGGATGCGCTTGAGAATCTGCGGTTCGATC
>JBOFFO010000494.1:0-1635 GCA_051648665.1 Beijerinckiaceae bacterium
GCGCTATCATCATGTCGGCGCAGGGCGTGCGCGAAGGGCTATTGCATGAATTGCTGTCGCCAGAGGAGCAGGGCGTCGATCCCCTGATGGCCAGTGCGTCGGATTACAATCTGCTGCGCGCGCGCCATCCCGACCATGCCAGAGATCTGATTGCCTGGACCGACCGGTTTATGGCCAGTGCGGGGATTTTTGCGAATCCCGAGGAAATGCGGCTGCGCCACGCCGCCTGCCTCTTGTCAGACATTGGCTGGCGCGCGCACCCCGATTATCGCGGCGAGCAGACCATGAATGTCATCGCCCATGCCGCTTTTGTTGGCGTTGATCATCCCGGCCGTGCTTTTCTCGCCTTGGCGATTTACTACCGTTATGCCGGGTTGAAGGAGGAGTGCGCGGCCTCGCAAAGGCTGAAGGAATTGCTCACGCCGCGTATGCTGGAACAGGCGCGCATACTCGCCGGCGTTTTCCGGGTGGCCTACATCATCTCCGCCGCGATGCCGGATGTTTTGCCAAAGATTGATTTTCACTATGGGGACAAGCGCTTGATTCTGAACGTGCCGCCATCATGGCAAAGCCTTGCCAGCGAGCGCGTCATGACTCGCGTCAAACAACTCGGCAAATTGCTCGGCCGCGACCAAAAATTGGGCGTGAGTTTCGACGATCCGTTTAGACTTGAGGTAAGGTAAATATTTTCAATTGCTGGAATTGTGCCTCCATTGCCAGTATAGCGATGGTGGGGACAGGAAAGGCACGAATTACGCAGGCATTAGGCTCCAATGAAACGCTTCTGGGCGGACGAAAGCGCCGTCACACCAGCAGAATATGCGCTCCTGGCGGCCTTTGTGTCTCTGGTGACGGCTGGATTTCTGGCGCTTGCAGGCAAGAACGTTGCCGGCCTGTTCGACCGTATCAGCACGCAAGTTGGCGGCGCTGGGCCGGGCGGAGAAACGTCCAAGCAGGGGTTCTGAGCCTTTCACAGTCGTGCGACGTTTATCTGCGTCAACAGCGCGACCTTTTCCTTAAGCCATTGGCATCACACGCGCCTGCATCGACAGGCAAATCCTGACCTGTTATCGGGCTGACCGGAAATACGGGGCAGGAGCTGGCAAATATGATCGGTCGTCTCAATCACGTCGCGATTGCCGTGCGCGACATTGCCGCATCGTCACAACTCTATCGCGATGTGCTTGGCGCAAAGGTCTCACCGCCGCAGGCCCAGCCTGATCACGGGGTGACCGTCGTTTTCATCGAACTACCGAACACCAAAATCGAACTGCTGGAGCCGCTCGGCGCAGACTCGCCCATCGCCAAATTTCTGGAGCGGAACGCCGATGGCGGTATGCACCATGTCTGCTACGAGGTGGACGACATCATGGCTGCCCGCGACGCATTGAAGGCCAAAGGCGCCCGCGTCCTCGGCTCCGGGGAACCGAAAATCGGCGCGCATGGCAAGCCCGTGCTGTTCCTGCATCCCAAGGATTTCAACGGCACGCTTGTCGAGCTTGAGCAGGTCTGAGGGGGCACGGCCATGCCCATTGGCAGCCTGATTGCGATCTACTTTGTCATCTGGTGGATCATCCTGTTTGCCGTGCTGCCATTCGGCGTGCGCAGCCAGGTGGAGGAGGGCAAGGTCGTGCC
>JBOFFO010000495.1:0-3250 GCA_051648665.1 Beijerinckiaceae bacterium
ACGCCCGCATCGAAATCCTGCACGCCGATGGAAACGCGGGTCAGGCCATTGCGCGCCAGCGCGTCGATGCGCTGTTCATCAAGGCCGCGCGGGTCGATCTCGACCGCGAATTCGCAGGCGGGCGCAAGCGTGAAGGCGGCGCGCATCGCGGCCATGGTCCTGTTGATATCCGCCGGCTCGAGAATGGTGGGCGAGCCGCCGCCCCAATGGATGTGATCAACCACAGCGCCCGCCGGCACAGCCGCACCGACGGTGGCAATCTCGGCCAGTACCGCCTCCGTATAGGCGCGGATGGGCGCGTATTGCCGGGTGATCTTGGTGTGGCAGCCGCAGAACCAGCACAGCGTGTCGCAGAACGGCACATGGAGATAAAGCGACAACCGCGCATGGGCGGGCAGGGCGGCGAGCCAGCCGCGATAGGTGTCAGCGGTCACGCCATCATGAAAATGCGGCGCGGTGGGATAGCTCGTATAGCGCGGCACCGGAACGGACAGCCGCGCGCGCATCTCTGGGGTCATGGTCTCAAGCGGGCGCGGACGCCCATCCCGGCGGTTTGATGTCAGCCCGCTTATGACGGGGTTTGGAATGGCCGGCGTTGAGGTGGGTCAATGGGGGCGTGCGCCGCACTTCACCTGACGGGGTGCGCGCCGTTGCCTGGATGTTTGCCGCGGCGTTATGCTGCGCAGGCGTTTTACCAAGGGCGCCATCAGCTTTTTAAGGAACTTTCCGATGTCTGATCCTGCGACCGATGCCAAGATCAAGGCTCTGGAAGCGCGCCTTGCCCAGCTTGAAGCCGTGCTGTCGGTGTCGCCCAGCGGTGTCACCATGACATCGCCCGGCACGCTCACGATCACGGCAGGGTCTGGCCTGGCGCTCACGGCGGGCGGCGCGCTATCGCTCACCGCTGGCAGCACCTGCCGGGTGCGGGCGGGGAGCCATCTCGGGCTCGACTGCGGCGGCCGGTGCGATCTCACCGCCAATGGGGCGGTGGATGTGACCGCCGGCGCCGCGCTGGAGTTCAATGCCGGCGCTTCCGCCAGCCTGTCTGTTGCCAAGGATCTGGCGCTGACGGTCGCCGGCAATATGAGCGCCAAGGCAGACAAGAGCGCGCTGCTCGAAGCCACCGATGGCATTGCCATGCGCAGCAAGGTCTTTTCCATCCGCAGTGAGGACAGGGTCGGGATTGATGGCCGGGACATTGCGCTGACTGCATCGCGCAAGATTGATATTCGGGCGTCATCGGACGTGGTGATCAAGGGCAGCCGGCTGGCGCAGAACTAGGCCGCGCGCCATCGGGTGTGGACGCGCACGCTGGCCGGGCGGATCCGTGCTATGGTGCCGCTCAGTCAGGTCAGGGAGACCGCCATGTCCGCACCGTCTCAACCGTTGCCGCCGTCCAGTCCGCAATCGCCAGTGCCGGCTGCGCCGGGCGGTTCCTCCTGGGGCCGGCGCATCGCTGCGGCGCTCGGCATCGGCTTCATCCTGTTTTTTGTGCTCTGGGCCGTGGTGTTCCATGCGGTGACAGCGGCTCTCGTCAGCGGCGGCATGATCCTTGTGCTGGTTGCTGTATCGGCCGTGTCGAGTGTGTTTGAGGGCATTCTCGAAATTGTCGCCGGCGTGCTCGCGGCGATTGCCGCCATCTTCGCCGGGCTGTTCAGCCTCTTCAATTGAGCGTGAGGCGCGTTGACGGGCTGCGAAACTGGGTTACCCTTGGGTCGCCCATCCAAGGAGGCTGCCTGATGACCCGTGCCATCGCCCTCGTTCTTGCCCTTGTGTTCGCCACCGCCGTTGCTGTGCCGATGACGTCCAGCCCGGCGCAGGCCGAAGCCTGCAACAAGGCGAAGCCGCCGGGCGGCGCGACCAGCTAAGCGCCCGCTTTTTGTTCCGCCGCCATCCCGGGGATTGCGGCCTGAAGGCTTCCCAAACGCGCCGATCCGTGCGATAGGCGCGCCCGCCTTGGCATTTGGCCGGGGTTGAACAGCGTGGGAGGCGCTCCGGTTTGCCAGCCGGGCCACAGCGATCCGCACCACGCCCTGCAGTGAGGCCCGGACCGGCATGAGCGCCGGGGCGGGCCATTCGCCGTTTCCGGCAGGCACCGGGGAAGGCGAGGAGCAGCCATCATGGCAAAGAAGATCACGGGCTACGTGAAGCTTCAGGTGCCGGCCGGCGCGGCGAATCCCGCCCCGCCCATCGGCCCCGCGCTCGGTCAGCGCGGCCTGAACATCATGGAATTCTGCAAGGCCTTCAACGCGAAGACCCAGCAGATGGAAAAGGGGATGCCGATCCCCGTCATCATCACCGCCTATCAGGACCGCAGCTTCACCTTCGAAATGAAGCAGCCGCCGGTGTCGTTCTTCCTCAAGAAGGCGGCGGGCCTGAAGATCGGCAAAAAGCCGGCCTCCGGCTCCAAGACGCCGGGCCGCGCCAAGGTCGGCAAGATCACGGAAGCGCAGATCCGCGAAATCGCCGAAAAGAAAATGCCGGACCTCAACTGCTCGACAGTTGAAGCGGCGATGCAGATGATCCGGGGCTCCGCGCGGGCCATGGGTCTGGATGTGGTGGGCTGAACATGACCGGTAAACGCGTAGAAAAAGCCCGCGAAGGCATCGAGCGCACCAAGCTCTATCCGATCGCCGAAGCGGTGAAGCTGGTGAAGGCCCGCGCCAACGCCAAGTTTGATGAAACGGTCGAGATCGCCATGAATCTCGGCGTCGATCCCCGCCATGCGGACCAGATGGTGCGCGGCGTGTGCAACCTGCCGAACGGCTCGGGCCGCACGCTGAAGGTGGCCGTGTTCGCGCGCGGCGCGAAGGCGGAAGAAGCCAAGGCGGCCGGTGCCGACATCGTCGGGGCGGAAGAGCTGGTGGAGCAGGTGTCGGGCGGCAAGATCGAGTTCGACCGCTGCATCGCGACGCCTGATATGATGGGCCTTGTCGGCCGTCTCGGTAAGGTGCTGGGCCCGCGCGGCCTGATGCCGAACCCGCGCGTCGGCACCGTCACCATGGATGTGAAAACGGCGGTTGCGGCCTCCAAGGGCGGCTCGGTCGAGTTCCGCGTGGAAAAGGCCGGTATCGTCCATTCCGCCGTCGGCAAGGCCTCGTTCGCCGAGGACAAGCTGGTCGAGAACATCAAGGCGTTCGCGGACGCGGTGCAGAAGGCGAAGCCGACGGGCGCGAAGGGCAATTACATCCAGCGCATCGCGATTTCCTCGACGATGGGCCCGGGCGTGAAGGTCGATCTGGCGAGCGTG
>JBOFFO010000496.1:0-8306 GCA_051648665.1 Beijerinckiaceae bacterium
AGCGCGGTGGCGTCATTTTCGTCATAACCGGCAACAGCAGCGAGCATCATCGCGCAATCCATGGCGCTGCGCGCCAGCGGGCCGATGGTGTCGAGCGTGAACGACAAGGGCATCGCGCCGAAGCGGGAGACGCGGCCGAATGTCGTTTTCAGCCCGGTGATGCCGCAGAAATGCGCGGGCAGGCGCACCGACCCGCCGGTGTCGGAGCCGAGCGCGCCAAAGATCAGCCGCGCTGCTACGGCGGTGCCGGAGCCGGAGGAGGAGCCGCCGGTGACGCGCGTCACATCCCAGGCATTGTGGGCGTGGCCGAAATGATCGTTATGGCCGCCGACGCCGAAGGCGAATTCATTCATGTGCAGCGGGCCGAGATTGAGCGCGCCCGCCGCATTCAGCCGGGCGATCACGGTGGAATCCTGCGTATCGACCCATCCCGGTTGCGCCGCGCCGCGGGACATCTGCTTGCCCTTGCGCGCGAACATGTCCTTCTGCGCCAGCGGTACGCCGAGCAGCGGGCGTTTATCGCCTTTCGCGCGGGCACGGTCGGCGGCGCGCGCGGTTTTCAGGGCCTCATCTTTTTCGACGGCGATGAAGGCATTGAGCTTCGGCGCGATGGTTTCGATGCGGGCGAGGCAGGCGCGCGTCAGCTCCACAGAGGAGATACGGCCGGCGCCAAGCGCGCGGCTCGCCTGTTCGAGCGTCCACAGGGCGGGATCGTTTTTCACGGCTGGGGTACGGCTCATTTGCGCGCTCCCGTGTTCGCGGCGGCGTTGGCGCGCGCGGCGCGCGTCCAGCCCGATGGCTCCTCCGCCGGTGGCAAGGTGAAGTCCGGCAGATCGAAGGCTTTCAGAGCGGGCGCAATCGCGCCGGCAATGCGCGTTGCGGTCGTGTCGGGCATGGCGAGGCCGCCGCCAGCAGCGGTGGCCTTCACGGCAGCAGCATCGGGAGTACGGGGCTTGCTCATGGTCAGGATTGTCTCATGCAGATGAGGAAAAATCGCGGCCCATTGTTTTCATGGGGGCCGCGCTTCGGCAACACGGTGCATGCAGGGCGGCGCGGCAAAATTGCAGGCGGTTGCGCCTTGCTTGACCGGCTTTGGCCTGCATGGTTTGCGACAGCAGCGCGGGGCCGCGCTTGGGTGCGAAGGCAGACGGACAGCGGACATGAAAATTGCAGTGATCGGCGCAGGCATCATCGGCGTGCAGGTTGCGCATGCGCTGGCGGATGAAGGCCATGCGGTCACGATCATCGACCGGGAGGGCGCGGCGGCTGGCACTTCGCAAGGCAATGCGGGCTGGATTGCGCATACCGATATTATGCCGCTGGCCAGCCCGAAAATCATGCGGCAGGTGCCGAAATTCCTGATGGACCCGCTGGGGCCGCTGGCGATCCGCCCCGGCTATTTCTTTCAGGCGCTGCCGTGGCTGGCGCGGTTTCTGCTCGCCGCGCGGCCCTCGGCTTACAAGGCCTCGATGGAGGGCATGATCGCGCTGCAATCCCTCGTGCTGCCGGCGTGGGAGGCGCGCGCCAAGGCTCTGGGGCTGACGCAGCATCTGCACCGGCGCGGCGGCCTGTTCGTGTTCGATGATACCGCCTTGTTTGAACGGCAGAAGCCGACCTTCCAGCGCCAGCAGGGCATGGGCATCGACCTGCATCTGTTGGAACAGCATGAGCTGCGGCAGATCGAACCGGCGCTGACCGACCGGTTCAAGCACGCCGTGTTTATTCCCGGTGCGGTGCATGTGTCCGATCCGAAAATCATCACGCTGGCGCTGTATGAGGCGGCGCTGGCGCGCGGCATTGGCTTTCATCGCGCCGAAGTCGCGGACATTGATGCGGCCGGCGCGCCCACAGTGCGCTTCGCCGGCGGCGGCGAGATGATGGCCGATGCGGTGGTGCTGACGGCGGGTGTGTGGTCAAAACCGCTCGCCGCGCGGCTGGGCGATACGATTCCGCTCGAAAGCGAGCGCGGCTACAATGTCAGCTTTCCCGGCGTGACGCATATCCTGTCGCGGCCGGTGGCGTTTGAAGGACATGGCTTTATCGCCAGCGGCCTGTCGAGCGGCTTGCGCATTGGCGGCGCGGTGGAATTTGCCGGACTGAAAGCGCCGCCGAACCACGCGCGCACGCGGGCCATGCACACCAAGGCGTCGCAATTCCTGCGCGAGGTGCCGCCGTTCGAGAGCGGCATGGCGTGGATGGGCCATCGTCCGTCATTGCCGGATTCCTTGCCCGTGATTTCGCGCAGCCAGCGCAATGCGCGGATCATTTACGCCTTCGGCCACGGGCATTACGGCCTGACGCAATCGGCGGCCACCAGCAATCTCGTCGCTGATCTGATTGCCGACCGCGCCAGCCCCATCGATCTTGCGCCCTATGCGGCGCAGCGATTCTGAGCGCCTTTCACGCACCACGGTTAACAGCGGCGCTGCATTAAGATTGACGCCGCATAAAACTGCGGCTGCCGGTGTTGCTGTGGCATAAGTGTGCCGCTGATCCGCGCGCAGCCCCTCCCACTGTTATTGTGCGCGCAGCCAACAAGGACCATGACCCTATCCGCCATGCCGCATGCGCCGCATACCGCTTTTGACGCCGCCTTTGGTGCAGCGCCGGTGGGTGCGCGTGCGGGCGCGGCGGTGGCGAAGGCACACAGGCCGCGCAAGCTCGTGTTCTATACGCATGCGCTGACGCAGGGCGGCGCCGAGCGGGTGATGGCGATGCTCGCGTCGGGTTTTGCCGAGCGGGGCGACCATGTGGCGCTGGCCATCGATTACGACATGCTCGACCACGGGCTTCAGCTTTCGCCGCTGCTGCATGTGGTGGAAATGAAAGGCACGCACGGATCGCAGATCAAATCGCTCGGCGCGATGCTGCGCGAGACGCAGCCGGATTGCATCATCTCCGCGCTGTCATCCTCCAATCTGAAAATGATGCTGGCGGCGCGCAACAGCGCCATGCACAGCCGCCACATCATGACGTGGCACGGGTTTCCGCAGGCCGAGCGCGGCGTGATCAGCCGTCTCGGTTATTTCATGCGGCCGATTGCGGGCCGTGTCAGCGCCCATCATGTCTGTGTGTCTGATGCGCTGCTGGCGCATATGCGCAGCCACGGCATTCCCGCCGCGCGCTCCTCGCGGATTTACAACCCTATCGATCTGGCCGGTCTTGCTGCGCCGGCAAAGGCGCCACGTCTGCCCGATGCGCCGGTCATTCTCAGCGCCGGGCGGCTGGCGGCGGTTAAGGATTTTCCGACGCTGCTGCGCGCCTTTGCAAAACTGCCATTTCCGCGCGCGCATCTGATTATTCTGGGTGAAGGCAGCGAGCGCAAGCGGCTTGAGCTGGAAGCGGCAAAGCTCGGTCTTGCCGGCCGCATCACCATGCCCGGCCATGTGCATGACATGCGCGCCTATTACGAAATGGCGGATGTGTTTGCGCTGCCATCCCTGAGCGAATCTTTTTCCAACGTGGTGGTCGAGGCCTTGTCCTATGGCCTGCCCGTGGTGGCGACCGATTGCGGCGGGCCGGCGGAAATTCTGGCGCGGGGGCGCTATGGCCGTATCGTTCCCGTGGGCGATGATCTGGCGATGGCGCAGGAGATCGAGCAGGCGCTGGCACCCGATCCGCAAGCCATTGAGTCGCGGCAGGCGCGCGCATCGCAGTTCGGGCTTGCACAGGCGCTTGATGCCTATGGCGCGCTGTTCGACAGCCTGATCGCGCAGCAGACGCCGGCGGTGCAGGCGCTCAGCGCATAAAAACGCCTGCACGGCAGGCGTTTCTTTTAACGTGATATGGAATTTTTTTCAGGCGGCCTGCGGTTGCGCGGCATCGCTCCTGGCCGCCGGCGGCGCGCCGGTACCCATCAGGGCGCGGTGGTGCTGGAACAGCCGCGCCATCTGCCGGTCCACCGCATAAGGCAGCACCTTGTCATGCACGGCGCGGGGATCAATCCGGCCCTCGCGAATATCCTGCCACAGGGCGGCGAAAGCGTCCGACAGGATTTCAGCGGACTCATCGGGCGTCTGCGCCCTTTCGATCAGCGTGCCGCTGACGCCTTTGACGACGAGCGGATCATATTGCGGCAGACGGATCGCTGCAAAGGGACGGCCCAGCGCCAGCGTTTCCAGCAAATAGCAGGGCATGCCTTCAAAGAATGAGGTGAGCACGCCGGCATGGCAGCGCGTGCCGATGCGGGCCACACCAGCGGAATCCTGAAAACCGTGGCGGATGGTGAAGGCTTCAATCGCGGCAAATTCGGCGTAGCGCGACGGGTCTGTCATGCCGACATAGTGAAATTCAAACCGCCCATGCAATTTTTCATGCAGGCGGCGGAAGGTTTCAAACATCAGCGGCGGATCTTTGAACTCGTCGAGACGGCCGGCGAAGACAATGCGGAAGATGCCGTCGCGTGTGTCAAAGGCTTGCGCGGCGAAGCGCTTGGTGTCCACCGAAACGGTCATGACCTCCGCTTTCGGCACCGCATGGGGAAATTCGCGCTTCATGCGTTCGACAATGTTGGGATTGACGCAGGCGATGCGCGCCGCCAGCCGCAACGCCAGCCGTTCGGCGCTGGAATGGATGAACCAGAAGCGCTTGATCAGCGAATCCATCTTGTCCTTTTTCGTGCCTTCGCCATGGACGATCTGCACGGTGCGCAGGCCCAGCAGGCGCGCCACGGCGGCAAATTCAAAGCGCTGCAATTCGCAGCTGGCGGGCCGCCCGGCGATCAGTTTTTTGATCGTGGCGGCATGGCGCAGCGCGCCGGCCACGGTGCGCAACGTGATCGAGCGCAGCAGTTTCGTCGCGGCGCGATTGATGGTGTCGGCGGATTCCCGCGCGACCGGCAGGAAAGTGATGGTGCGGCCCATCACCTCGATTTTTTCCGGCTGGCCGAGCGTCATGTCGCCCGCTTCATCGACGCCGACAAACAGCAGGTCGAAATCGGCGGGATGAAACGCGATGATATGGCGCACATGGGTTTCAATGCCGCCGAGCTTGGCGCCACGCGGGTCCATGGGGTGCATCAGGCAGAGAACGCTGCGGGTCATGATCTTCGTATCGCTTTTATGGGAGTCAGCCGGCACGGCGGCGCACCCTGTTGGCAAACATTTCGCGGCCCATCAGGCCGACAAGCAATGCGGCGCAGGAGGCGTAGCGCTGGGCCAGCCGTGTCGGCTCGGTGCTCAGCCGCCAGAACCATTCCAGCCCCGCTTTCTGCACCCATTCCGGGGCGCGGCTTTTCTCGCCGGCGATAAAATCGAGTGCGGCGCCGATGGCGACCGCGCCGATGCTGTCGTCATGGGCGAGCAGGCGTTCGGCAAACAGTTCCTGCTTCGGCGCGCCGAGCGCGATGAAGCAGAGGCGGGCACCGGAGTCGGCGATCATGCGCGCATAGGCATCGGCCTGCGGGCTGTGCGGATCGAACCCCTGCGGCGGCGCTTTCAGCCCGGCAACGATCAGGCCGGGAAATTCGCGGCGCAGTCTTTCACTGGCGCGTTGCAGGGTCTGGTCGCTGGCGCCGAAGAACAGCACGGGCAGGCCGTGGCGAGCGGCTTCGCGGCACAGGGGCCGCACAAGATCAGCGCCGGTGGCGCGGGCGACCCTTGTGTTCTGACGATGGGCAAGGCGGGCAACGGGCATGCCGTCAGCCGTGACATAGGTCGCGCGGCTATAGGCGGCGCGGAACATCGTGTCATGGCGCAGGCGCACGAGATGATCGAGGTTGAGCGTGAACAGCGAAAAGCCGCGGCGGTAGCGCGCGGCATGGGTGGCGTGGGCCACCGCATCATCGAGTGTTGCAATATTGATCGGCTGGCCATCGACAGTGGCCAAGGTTGGTTCACGCAGTTGTTTCATTCTGGCACATCCGGGCGTTTGGAGGCGGATTTGCCTGTGCCAGCGCAAAAGCCCGGCCAGCGCGGGCTGGCACGGCGCGTGCTGTAGCCGTGAAGCGTCCGGTCCGGTGCTTCGTTATGGAGCGCGGCGGCGCGTGGAGTTTTGCGGATGCAGCCGACACGGCGGAGTTTTCTGGCAGGGGCCGGTGCGGCGATCGGCGCGGGCGCATGGTCCGGCGCGGGGTTGGCGCAAATGGCCGGGACCGAGCCATCGCTCGGCGCGCTCGCAGCGCGGCGCGGCCTGCTGTTTGGCGCCTCGGCCACGACCGGCGGGCTGGCCGACGCCGGTTATCGCGCGCTCTATCAGCGCGAGGCGCGGATCATCACCGCCGATTACGAAATGAAATTCGATGTGCTGCGCGGTTCAGGCCCGCAGGTGGATTTCCGCGCCGCCGATGCGCTGGCGGATTTTGCCAAGGCGAACAGCATGGGCCTGCGCGGCCATGCGCTGATCTGGAATGAAAATCTGCCGCGCTGGCTCAAGGTCGCGTCGCGGCGCGAGATCGAGGCGGCGTTCTTTTCCCATATCGAGGAAACTGCCACGCGCTATGCCGGCCGCATGCATTCGTGGGATGTAGTGAATGAAGCGATCTGGCCCGATCATGGCGCGGCACGCGGCCTGCGGCGCGGCGCGTGGCATGAGGCGCTCGGCCCTTCCTATGTGCGGCACGCGTTCCAGCGCGCGGCGCAGTGCGACAAATCCGCGAAACTCGTGCTCAACGAGGCGTTCTGCGAACGCAATGACGGGCTGGGCCAAGCCGTGCGCCGCCATCTTCTCGCGCTGATCGATGAGTTGCAGGATAATGACACGCCGCTGCATGCGGTGGGGTTGCAGGCGCACCTGCAGCCGCAATTCGCCCATGACGACGAGGTGTATGTGGATTTCCTGCGCGCCTTGGCAAAACGCAAGCTCGATATCTACATCACCGAGCTTGATGTCGATGATTCCAGTTACGGCGACGATGTGGCCCAGCGCGATGCGAAGGTGGCAGCGCGTTACCGGGAGTTTCTGACCAAGGTGCTCACCGTGCCGCAGGTGAAGGTGATCGTGCTGTGGCAGCTCGCTGACCGCTTCTCCTGGTATGCGGACCCGGAGATTGCCAAGGCGCTGAAAATCACGCGGCCGATGCGGCCCTTGCCCTATGATGCGGCGCTGAAGCGCAAGCCGGCCTGGGACGCGATTGCCGATGCGCTGAAGACGCGCGCGGCGGTTTAACAAAAAAGCCCCGCAAAGCGGGGCTTTTTCCATGCAGGGCGCGGGCTGTTACGCCGCCTTGTCGAGGCCGTAGAGCGTGTGCAGCGTGCGCACCGCCAGTTCCGTGTAGGCGGAATCGATCAGCACCGAGAATTTGATTTCCGAGGTGGTGATGGCGCGGATATTGATGCCCTTGTCGGCCAGCGCGCGGAACGCCTTCGCGGCAACACCCGCATGCGAGCGCATGCCAACGCCGATGGCCGAGACCTTCACCACATCGCTGGAGCCTTGTAACTGGGCATAGCCGATTTCCCCGGCGCGCGCCTCGATGATTTTTTTCGCGCGCTCATATTCGGCGGTCGGCACCGTGAAGGTGATGTCGGTCGTCGTCGCATCATCCGACACGACCTGGATGATCATGTCGACATTGATATTGGCGTCCGCCAGCGGGCCAAAAATCATCGCGGCGACGCCGGGCTTGTCGGCCACGCGGCGCAGGGTGATCTGGGCCTCGTCGCGGCTGTAGGCAATGCCGGTGACCACTTCTTTTTCCACAATGTCCTCCTCGTCGCAGATCAGCGTGCCGGGATTGGGATTGGCAGGATCGTCAAAGCTCGACCGCACATAGGTCGGCATGCCTTGCGTCATGGCGATTTCGACCGAGCGCACCTGCAGCACCTTGGAGCCGAGGGACGCCATTTCCAGCATTTCCTCGAACGCCACCTTGTCGAGCCGCTTGGCCTTCGGGACGATGCGCGGGTCGGTCGTGTAGACGCCGTCCACGTCGGTATAAATATCGCAGCGCCCGGCCTTGATGCCGGCCGCCACCGCCACGGCTGACGTATCCGAACCGCCCCGGCCCAGTGTCGTCAGCCGGCCGGTCGGGGCATGGATGCCCTGAAAGCCGGCGATGACCGCAACCTCGTTGCGCTGCTCGAACCCCTCGATGATTTTTGCGCCATCCACATCCTCGATGCGGGCCGAGCCGTGGGCGTCATTCGTGGTCAGCGGAATCTGCCAGCCCTGCCAGGAGCGGGCGGGGATGCCCATGCCCTGCAACGTGATCGCCAGCAGGCCGGAGGTGACCTGTTCGCCCGACGCCACCACCGCATCATATTCGCGCTGGTCGTGGATGGCGGACGCCTCCTTGCACCAGCCTACCAGTTCGTTGGTCTTGCCGGACATGGCCGAGACCACCACGGCCACATGGTTGCCGGCCTTCA
>JBOFFO010000497.1:0-5836 GCA_051648665.1 Beijerinckiaceae bacterium
AAACTCTGGACGTTCGGACATTGGGCTGCCGATCTTGCCTTGCTGCTGGGTGTGACAGCGATTGTGGTGGCGTTGTCGGCCTTCACTTACCGTTTCATCGAAGCGCCAGCGCGTGACTGGTTCAATGCGCGGGCGCGGCGGTGGGAGCGCGGCATCAACACGCCGCGCGCTGCTGCCATCCCAGTGCAAAGGATTGTCCGGTGTCCGACCGTCTGATCCCGTTTGCTCTCATTGCGATGAAACGGATGTGCGACATCCTGTGCGTCCTGAAACGCAGGCCTGATTGTCGCAGATCAAGGATGGACGCTCTACGCAGATCATAGTCGCAGCCGTAATTTTTACGGGAGACTTCCATGTGGAAGCTGGCTGCGATGCTGCACTTGGTGACGGGAACTGTGCTCAGCGGCATGCTTGTCGCCGTCATTGTCGCAGTGCCTTCGCTCTATGATCAGGGCATGAAGCTCATCCCCTGGGCGGTTCTGGCTGGCATGGTTGCGGCTGTGCCGGTCAGCCTGTGGGCCGCCAAGGCGATTCTGGCCCAGAGCCGGCAGGGCGCCAGCAAAATCTAGTCCAGATTTTTCAGAAATCCGGCGAAGCGCATCAGCCCTTCCGGCCAAGGCCCGTGTCCTGAGGCTGTCGTGATGTGTCCGGCATCGCCAGCGTCGGAAAAATCGGCGCCCCAACTTTCCGCATAGGCTTTCGCCTCGGCGAGCGAAACATAAGGGTCGGTCTGGCTGGCGATTACCAGTGCGGGAAAGGGCAGGGCGTGACGCGGCACGGTCGCGAAACGCGGATCGATCGCATCATGCGCGGCAATCGCCGCTTCGCTTGTCGGTGCAACCAGCAGCGCACCCGCGATATTCAGTTTCGACAACTCTTCGGCTGCATGGGCAACGAGCGCGCAGCCGCAGCTGTGCGCCACCAGAACCACAGGTCGCTCGCCGCTGACGACGACTGCGCGCACAAGCCGCGCGACGGCATCATTGCGGTCGGGATAATTCCAGTCCGGCAACTCGAGCCTGCGCGCGGTTGATAATTTCTGCTGCCAGCGCGATTGCCAGTGATCAGGCCCGGAATTGCCGTAGCCGGGAATGATGAGAATATCACAATCGGATGTGCGCATGGATTACGCTTCCCCAAACACCCGTTTGAAAATCGTATCCACATGCCTGAAGTGATAGCCCTCATCAAACATGGCTTCGAGGTCTTTGGCTGACAGCTTCGCTGTGACTTCCGCATCGGCTTTCAGCTCGGTGAGAAAATCCTTGCCCTGCTCCCACGTCTTCATCGCATTGCGCTGGACGAGGCGGTAGCTGTCCTCGCGGCTGACGCCGGCTTGCGTAAGCGCCAGCAGTACGCGCTGGGAATTGTGCAGGCCGCCGAGCCTGTCGAGGTTCTTGCGCATGTTCTGCGGATAGACGAGCAGCTTCTCCACGACGCCGGTGAGTCGGGCCAGCGCGAAATCGAGAGTGACTGTCGCGTCAGGGCCGATGAAGCGCTCAACGGAGGAGTGGGAAATGTCTCGCTCATGCCAGAGCGCCACATTTTCCATCGCAGGGATGCACATGCTGCGCACCATGCGGGCAAGGCCGGTGAGATTTTCGGTCAGCACCGGGTTGCGCTTGTGCGGCATGGCCGACGATCCCTTCTGGCCCGGCGAGAAATATTCTTCCGCCTCATAAACTTCCGTGCGCTGGAGATGGCGGATTTCCGTGGCGAGCCGCTCCACCGATGAGGCGACGACGGCGAGAGTCGCAAAGAACATCGCGTGCCGGTCGCGCGGGATGACCTGTGTTGAAACCGGTTCGGCCTTCAGCCCCATTTTTTCGGCGACATACGCCTCCACCTGCGGGTCGATGTTGGCGAAAGTGCCGACGGCGCCGGAAATGGCGCAGGTGGCGATTTCGGCGCGCGCCATCACCAGCCGCTCACGGCAGCGGGAAAACTCCGCATAGGCCTGCGCGAGTTTCAGGCCGAAGGTCACCGGTTCGGCATGAATGCCGTGGGAGCGACCGATGGTTGGTGTCAGCTTGTGCTCGAAGGCGCGCTTCTTCAGCCCAGCGAGCAGGGCGTCGATATCGGCGATGAGGATGTCGGAGGCGCGGGCGAGCTGCACCGCCAGCGTGGTGTCGAGCACATCAGAAGAGGTCATGCCCTGATGGACATAGCGCGCCTCCGGCCCGACGATTTCCGCCAGATGTGTCAGGAACGCGATCACGTCATGCTTGGTGACGCGCTCGATTTCGTCGATTCGTTCGACGTCGAAGGTGGCGTCCCGCGCCTTGTCCCAGACGGTCTGGGCGGCTTCCTTGGGCACAACCCCAAGGTCGGCCAGCTTGGTGGTCGCGTGCGCCTCGATCTCGAACCAGATTTTGAACCGGGTTTGGGCGTCCCAGATCGCGGTCATAGCAGGGCGGGCGTAGCGGGGCACCATCGGCGTCGTTCCTTGAGGGCTGATCGGGGTGGCGGGTATCACGGGCACGCCCAAGCCTCAACGCGTCCTGCGGACAATTGGGGGCTGACAGTAGGGCATGTGCACAGCTTTGCAGCGCCGTTTGACCCCGGTCGGGACTCCGGCCATTTTGGAGCTGGCGACCGGTACCGGCGGCCAGACCGGCATGAACCATGCCAGGCAGGTGGCAGGCACAAACATAACTTCGGCGCCAAGGGGAGCGGGTAAGCGTATGGAAGTCTTTGTCCAACAGCTCATCAATGGCGTTACACTGGGGTCGATCTACGGACTGATCGCCATTGGTTATACGATGGTGTTCGGCATCATCGGCATGGTGAACTTCGCCCATGGCGATGTGTTCATGATCTCCACCTTCATTGCACTGATCGTTTTCATGCTGGTTACCGCCATCGTCGGATTTTCTTCGGCGGCGATTATTCTGGCACTGTTTGTGATGATGATTGTGGGCATGGTCATCACTGGCCTTTGGAACTGGACGATTGAGCGCGTGGCCTACAGGCCGCTGTCCGGCTCGTTCCGTCTGGCCCCGCTCATCTCGGCCATCGGCATGTCTATTTTCCTGATGAATCTCGTGCAGGTCATTCAGGGGCCGCGCAACAAATCCGTGCCGCCCATGCTGACAGACAAGATTTGCCTGATCGGTGAGAGCAATGCGCAGCGTGGCTGCCTGTTTCAGAAAGTCACCGCTTATAATGTGGAGATGTCCTACAAGCAGATCGCCATTATCGGCGTCACGGTGATTTTGCTCGTCGGCTTCTGGTATCTGGTGCAGAAAACGCCGCTGGGCCGCGCGCAGCGTGCTTGCGAGCAGGATCGCAAGATGGCGGCGCTGCTGGGCGTGAATGTGGACCGCACGGTTTCGCTGACCTTCGTGATGGGTGCAGCGCTCGCAGCGGTGGCAGGCGTCATGTACATCCTGCAATATGGCGTGGTGAACTTTGCCGACGGATTTACGCCCGGCGTCAAGGCGTTCACTGCCGCAGTCCTCGGCGGCATCGGTTCGCTGCCGGGAGCGGTGCTCGGCGGGCTGCTGATCGGCCTCATCGAGGTGATGTGGTCCGCCTATTTCACCATCGACTATAAAGATGTGGCCGCTTTCTCAATCCTCGCGATTGCGCTGATCTTCATGCCATCCGGCATTCTCGGTCGGCCGGAAGTGGAGAAGGTGTGATGGCGGGTCCGGTCAACAGCAAGGCGGTCGCAGCCGAATTTCAACTGCGCACCATGCCGGAAATGGTGAAGGACGCGGGCATTGCCGCGCTGGTGATGCTCGGCCTGTGCGTGCCGATGGTGGCGTGGCGCACTGAACAGAACATGGCGAATGAGCTTGTGCTGATTCCGCGCTGGGGATGGGTGGCACTGGCCTGCGCCATCGTATTTTTCGGGCGGCTGGCGCTGTCGGTTTTCGTCTGGAACCGCCCGCCGGCGGCCAAGGCCCAGAGCGTATCGCCTTTGGTGCAAGCGGCATCCCGCCTCGGCCCAGTGCTGGGGCCGATGGCGCTGATTTTTCTGGCGCTTTTTCCGGCCATCGCTATTGCGCTTGCAGGCTGGGCCGGTGCGCTGAAATGGATCGATAATTTCGGCGTGCAAATTCTGATTTACGTCATGCTGGCTTGGGGGTTGAACATTGTCGTCGGCCTCGCTGGCCTGCTCGACCTCGGCTATGTCGCGTTTTATGCGGTCGGCGCCTATTCCTGCGCGCTGATTTCGAAATATCTGGTCACGAATTTTCCGGAGCTTGGCGTCTGGGCTTTCTGGATATGCTTGCCGATTGCCGGCATTCTGGCAGCACTATGGGGTGTTATTCTCGGCTTTCCCGTGCTGCGGCTGCGTGGTGATTATCTGGCCATCGTGACACTGGCGTTTGGCGAAATCATCCGGCTGGTGCTGATCAACTGGAAGGATTTTTCCAACGGCTATGAGGGCATTTCGAGCATCCCGCGGCCCAGCTTTTTCGGCATACCCTTCAACGCCAGCGATACAGGGTTTGCAGCA
The DNA here is from genome assembly GCA_051648665.1 of Beijerinckiaceae bacterium. Classification (GTDB taxonomy): domain Bacteria; phylum Pseudomonadota; class Alphaproteobacteria; order Rhizobiales; family Beijerinckiaceae; genus Terrirubrum. Next base: position 4,469 of record JBOFFO010000497.1, read on the forward strand.
AGGTTCGGGCTGGAATTTACACCGGCCTATCGCACGATCTTTCTCTATTATCTGATTTTCGCGCTGGCGCTGTTGACAGCGTGGGTGACAATCCGTCTGCGCCGCCTGCCGGTGGGGCGGGCATGGGAAGCGTTGCGGGAGGACGAAATTGCCTGCCGTTCGCTCGGCATCAATACCGTGAGCACGAAGCTCACGGCGTTTGCGATTGGTGCGGGCTTTGGCGGCTTTGCCGGTGCATTCTTTGCAGCGCGCCAAGGATTTATCTCGCCGGAATCGTTTGTGTTCATGGAATCGGCGGTGATCCTCGCGATTGTCGTGCTCGGCGGTATGGGCTCGCTCATCGGCTGCGCAATCGCGGCGGTGGTGATGATCGGCGGTACGGAGATCATGCGTGAGCTGGATTTCCTTAAGGCTATTTTCGGCTCTGGCTTCGACCCGACGCACTACCGCATGCTGCTCTTTGGCCTTGCGATGGTGCTGATCATGATCTGGAAGCCGCGTGGGCTGATTTCCTCACGCGAGCCGACGGTGTTCCTGAAGGAGCGCAGGTCTGTCTCTGGCTCTCTTGTGAAAGAGGGGCATGGCTGATGAACAACGCGCCTCTTCTCAAGGTTGAGCATCTGACGATGCGTTTCGGCGGCCTTGTTGCCATCAACGACCTGTCCTTCACCGCCAGAACAGGCAACATTACTGCGCTGATTGGTCCGAATGGCGCGGGCAAAACCACGGTGTTCAACTGCATCACCGGTTTTTATAAACCGTCGGAAGGCATGCTCACGATGATGCACCCCGGTGGGGAGCATTTTTTGCTGGAACGGTTGCCCGGCCACGATATCTCATGGAAAGCGAAGGTCGCGCGGACGTTCCAGAACATCCGGCTGTTTTCCGGCATGACGCTGCTCGAAAATCTGATGGTGGCGCAACACAACCCGCTGATGATTGCATCGGGCTGGTCGGTCGGCGGCATTCTCGGATTGTCCCGCTACATGAATGCGGAAAAGGCGGCGATCGAGAAAGCGCGGTATTGGCTGGAAAAAACCCGCCTGATTGACCGCGCTGATGATCCTGCAGGGGATTTACCCTATGGTGACCAGCGACGCTTGGAAATCGCGCGTGCGATGTGCACCGAACCGCTGCTCCTGTGCCTTGACGAGCCGGCGGCTGGTCTAAACCCGCGCGAAAGCGCGGAGCTTAACGCGCTGCTCCTCTCGATCAGGGCCGATCACAACACGTCGATCCTGCTGATCGAGCATGATATGTCCGTGGTGATGAAAATTTCCGATCATGTGGTGGTGCTCGATTACGGCATCAAGATTGCCGATGGCACGCCGGTGGAGGTCCAGAACGATCCGAAGGTGATCGCGGCCT
>JBOFFO010000498.1:0-1998 GCA_051648665.1 Beijerinckiaceae bacterium
CGGTTTGACTCCCGGTCGCGGATGCGCGTTCCTATATCGACGGCTGAGCTGTACGGACCCGCCAATGACACGCAAGGATCGCCAACCCGCCGATGTGGCGCGCACGCTGCGCGCCCGGGCGGATGCGCAAGGCGTTGCGGGATTTCGCCGCGAGACCTTTGCCCTCAGCCGCGAAGAGGCGCGTGATACCGCGCGCCAATGGTTTTCGCGCTACCCCAAGCAGGCTTACATGACGGCTGTCGAAAGCTGGCGCGAATTGCCGGATGGACGCATTGAATTCACCATGCGGCGGTTGCCGACCGCGGACTAAATGCAGATCACATATGAAAATGCCGGGCGGAGCCCGGCATTTCCACGAATATATGGTAGGTGGCTCAGCGCCCGCCAAAAATCCCGCCAAACTCGGTGCGGGACGGCAAGCGGCCTTGCGGCGTCCATTTGTCCACGACCTGCGGCAGAACTTGCGAAAGCTGGTCGAGTAACTCCTGCTCGCTGATGCCCGCCTTTTTGGCAAGTTCGCTGATTGTCGTCTGGCCGATGGCGTTGCCAAGCTGTTTTGGCGGCAGTGGCTTGTTCTGGCCAGTGCCGACCCATGAATCAACCTGTTCGGCAGCGCCGCCCGTGCGCAGCTTGTCGAGCAAGCCGCCAAGGCCACCCAGCACGCCACCATCATCGATGCCGGCATTGGCCGGCGCACGGCCCGGCGTGGTCGGGGGCAGAACCTCCGGCTCTGGCGCGGCCTTGGAACCGCCGCCCAGCATCTTCCCGACAAGGAGGGTGCCGAGCGCAATCAGGATCGGCTTGGTGAGATTGCCTCCCGGAATGGCGTTTTTGAGGGCTTTGTCGAGATCCATAAATGCCTCCTTGGCGTCAGAACAGGGTAGGGTGGGTCCATCCCCGGAAAGTCTATGTGGAAGGCGCAGTCGCAAATCACAAGGAGGGAATGGAAGTTCAGCCTGTAAGTTCCATCGAAATTCGGCCGCCGTCAAAAAATAACCTGACGAGGCTGGATAATCGGAACGCAAAGCCCCATTCTGTGTTTATCCTCGGCGTCGCAAACAACGCGCCATCAACAGGGCTGGAGCAAGACATATGGGTATCATCAGCTGGATCATTCTTGGTCTCATCGCCGGTTTCCTTGCCAGTAAGATCATGAAGGGGTCTGGGTCTGGACCTGTCATGAACATCGTGCTCGGCATCTTCGGAGCGATTGTTGGCGGCTTTCTGTATTCGGCGTTGCTGGGTGGGCCGGGAATCACAGGCTTTGGTTTGGGAAGTATTGTGGTTGCCACTGTCGGCGCCGTCATCGTTATCTGGCTCTACGGCGCGATTACAGGCCGCAGGCCGTAACGCTCACCCTTCTTATTGACAATCCTGGCAGCCGTTGCGTCTCACGCAACGGCTGTTTTCTTGCAGGGCTTTGCGCCAGCGCAGGTTTGATGACCTTACGAAACAGTCATGTGATGTTCACCAGCTTTTCACCGCAATCCTGCCAGATTGAGGCCTGACCATCCCGGTCTGCGGCATTCAGAGAACATCCATTGGCTACTGATCCCAAAGCAGTGACAGGTCTGATGCTGCACCGCTTCGGCTTCGGTGCTCGCCCCGGTGATCTGGATGCCATCGGCCGCGCGCCAGGCGATGCCTTGCGGGCAGAGATCGATACCCGTGCTGTAGCGCGTCCGCGCCATCCTGACTTGCCATCGAGTCACGAGGCGCTCGCTGAACTTGATGAATTTCGCACGGAGCGGCAACGCCGCCGCGACACGGCCATGCGCGCCGAACAGGCGATTGACGCCGCCGGCGCTGGCATGCTCGCCAATCCGCCGCCGCCCGCCCGCGAATTGAACGTGCCTGCGATACCGCAGCGAAAAACGGCACAGCCGCCTGCAATGCCGCCGTTCCCGCAGCGCGTTTACCGGGCCGAGGCGCTGGCACGTTTTGCTGCCGCCGTCGAAACGCGCATCGGACTGGCCGAACGCATGGTTTGGTTCTGGT
>JBOFFO010000499.1:0-2976 GCA_051648665.1 Beijerinckiaceae bacterium
GTCCGGTCAAGAAGGGGTCGCAGGTGGGACGCCATGCGTCCGAGCCGCATGATGCGGTCATGACGCTGAAAGACCCGGCCCTTTATGACGGTTCGGCCATCGGCTCATGGCGCAAGGGCTTTGGCGAGCGGGTCGAGGCCGCGAAGGCGGCGGAAGCGGCCAAGGCAGCTGCGGCGCAGCAAGCGGCAACGGCGAATCCAGCGCCAGCGCGTCCGCCAGCCAGCGCCGGAGCGCCATCGGGGGCTGCTCAAGATACACCGGCCGCTGGAGGGGCCGCCGTCAAGGGTGCGGCAACTCCGGCGCAAGTCGCCAATGCCAATACGCCCTCCGGCGACAAGAAGTGAGGTGACGGACCATGCTCGCCGATAAAGACCGCATTTTCACCAACCTCTACGGGCTGCAGGACCCCGGCCTGAAGGCGGCGCTGAAGCGCGGCAACTGGGACGGCACGAAAGACCTTCTTGCCATGGGGCGGGACTGGATCATTAACGAGATGAAGGCGTCCGGCCTGCGCGGGCGCGGCGGGGCGGGGTTCCCGACCGGCCTGAAATGGTCGTTCATGCCGAAGCAGAATGACGGCCGACCGCATTACCTCGTCGTCAATGCCGATGAATCCGAACCCGGCACCTGCAAGGATCGCGAAATCCTGCGCCATGATCCGCATCTGCTGGTCGAGGGCTGCATGCTTGCCTCGTTCGCGATGGGAGCGCACGCCGCCTACATCTATCTGCGCGGCGAATATATCGCAGAGCGTATCGCATTGCAGAAGGCGGTCGATGAGGCTTACGAAGCGAAGCTCATCGGCAAGGATAACATCAACGGCTATCCCTTTGATCTGTATGTCCATCACGGCGCAGGCGCCTATATCTGCGGAGAAGAGACGGCACTGCTGGAATCGCTGGAGGGCAAGAAGGGTCAGCCGCGTCTGAAGCCGCCGTTCCCGGCCAATGTCGGCCTCTATGGCTGCCCTACGACCGTGAACAATGTGGAATCCATTGCGGTGGCCGGTACGATCCTGCGGCGTGGCGCGGGTTGGTTTTCCTCCATTGGCAATCCGAACAATGTCGGCACAAAGCTGTTCTGCGTGTCCGGCCATGTAAACAAGCCGTGCAATGTCGAAGAGGCGATGGGCATCACCTTCCGCGAGCTGATCGACAAGCATTGCGGCGGCATGCGCGGGGGATGGGACAATCTGAAGGCTGTCATCCCCGGCGGCTCTTCGGTGCGGATGGTGCCGGCTGAGCAGATCATCGACACGCCGATGGAGTTCGACTCGCTGTCGAAGCTGCGGTCAGGTCTTGGCACGGCGGCGGTCATCGTCATGGACAAATCGACTGACCTGATCGCGACGATCGCGCGGCTGAGCTATTTCTACAAGCATGAGAGCTGCGGCCAGTGTACGCCCTGCCGCGAGGGCACGGGCTGGATGTGGCGCGTGATGACGCGCATGGCCGAAGGCCGGGCGCAGAAGCGCGAGATCGACATGCTGCTGGATGTCACCAAGCAGGTCGAGGGTCACACCATCTGCGCGCTGGGCGATGCGGCGGCCTGGCCGATCCAGGGACTGATCCAGCATTTCCGCTATGAAATCGAGGCGCGCATTGATGAATATGCCGCCAATCCTCATTCCGAGCCTGTGCTGATGGCTGCGGAGTAATCGGGCTGCCCATGACTGCAACCATACACCCATCTGACAGGAGCCGATCCATGCGTCGCGCTTTGCTGCCTTTATCAATTCTCACACTGTCACTTGCGCTTTCTGCGTGTGGCACATCGCGGCCGCCGGTGGTGTCGGCGCCACAGCCCGCGCCGCAACCGGCTCCCGTGATGGCGGCCGGGCCGTCTGTGCTGATCGAAGCGCCGTCAAGCCGGGTGCGTTCGACCATTGCAGCGCGCACAGCGGCGCGCGGCGGCCGGGTCGCCTCCAATACACCTGATGGCATCGTGCTCGAGGGTCCGCTGCCGGAAACCAATGCGGCGCTGGCTGACCAGTGCGGACCCCACCAGCCGGGGCGGACGCGCCGCATTGTGCTGGGAACGCAGACGACGCCGCAAGGCACGGTTGTCACCGAAAGCCGCTACATCATCGATGGGCCGAATGTCTGTCAGGTCCGCCTCACGGCGGAAGAGGCCCAGCAGGCCAACGCCAGCCTTGAGGATCTGCGCAAGCAGGTGCTGGCCGGCGGGGCAGGGCCAAGGCGGGTTGCCGGTGCGCCGGGCAATGTCGCGCCGCCCAGCATTTCGGCCACGCCGCAACGCTAAGCGCGGGATGGCCGGCCTGAGGCTGGCCACCCCTTCAAAATGAGACTGGCCAATCCGGCCCGGATCGCTAAACACCGCTCAACCATTCCGGCGACTCCCGTTCGGGGGCGCCACAAGGTCCGTTCAAGGCAAGCAGCCAATGACCAAGATCATCGTCGATGGCATCGAGGTGGATGTGCCCGCCGAATACACGCTGTTGCAGGCGTGTGAGGCGGCGGGCGCGGAAGTGCCGCGCTTCTGCTTCCATGAGCGGCTGTCTGTGGCCGGCAACTGCCGTATGTGTCTGGTCGAAGTAAAGGGCGGTCCGCCGAAGCCGCAGGCGTCCTGCGCGATGTCTGTGCGCGATCTGCGTCCCGGTCCGAACGGCGAGCCGCCGGTTGTCATGACCAAGTCGCCGATGGTGAAGAAGGCGCGGGAAGGGGTGATGGAGTTCCTTCTCATCAACCACCCGCTCGATTGCCCGATCTGCGATCAGGGCGGTGAATGCGACCTGCAGGATCAGGCCATGGCCTATGGCGTCGATTCCTCGCGCTATAAGGAAAACAAGCGCGCGGTCGAGGATAAATATATCGGCCCGCTGGTGAAGACGGTGATGACGCGCTGCATCCATTGCACGCGCTGCGTCCGCTTCACCACAGAGGTCGCCGGCATCACCGAACTGGGGCTTGTGGGCCGTGGCGAAGATGCGGAGATCACCACCTATCTCGAAAAGGC